>JBAVMZ010000153.1:0-8862 GCA_049690595.1 Occallatibacter sp.
AGCTTATCCAGGTCAAAGACGTGGGTGGGCTGGCCCATCAGCAGCCATGCGAAGTTGGTGGCATCCACGGCGTTGGAGATTTGCTTCTGCTCCAGCAGGCCAAAGGTTGTGGCTACCTCCGCGCCGACGAACCAATCGCGCGAGGGAGCGATAGTGACGCCGCGCAGCACTCGCGCCGTGAAGCGCCCGCAGGCGTCTTCGGCCTCGATCTTGACGGAGAATGCCGAGGTTGCTGGCCGCGCTTCGGGCAGCGCAAAGTTGAGCGCAGGCAGAGAAAGTCCATAGATCGCCGCCGCCTCGCGCGCTACGCCGTAGTGGTTCATCGCGTCCACGCGGTTGGTGGTGATGTCCATCTCGAACAGCGAGCCGTTGTCCGAGCCAAGGTCGAAGACTCCCTCGACAGCGATGCCGCGAAGGGTCAGGTCTTCCGCTAACTGCGCATCGTCCACCGGCAACTCAGGCAGATATGCGCGAAGCCACTTTGTCAGTATCTTCATTTCTGTGCCCTTTGAGCGGAGCTAGCAGCGGCGTTAGCGTGGTTGGCGGAGTTAGCGAGGCTTGCGGAGTTAGCATTGCCCCCACCAGCCGCTTCTGGCTCCCCGAGAACCGCAATCAGTCCATTGATCAGCCGCGCCGTTTCCAACCCCATCTCCATCAATTCCCGTACCTTCGGCCGTTCCAGATAGCCAAGGTCGCCAGCCATCTCCAACTGCGTCTGCAATTCATAGAGCGACCCTCGCGCGTTTCCAAGGAAGTGCCGGAACTGCGCGTCGGTCAATCTTCCATGCCCTTCCGCAATGTTGCTTGGCACCGAAACGGCGGCACGGCGCATCTGGTTCAGGAGCGCGTAGGCCTCAGCTTTGGGAGCCCTGCGGCAAGCCAGGAGCGTTCCTCGGGCCAACTCCATCGCCTTCTGCCGGACAATGAGATCGCGATAGTTCTTTGGCCTAGCCACTCCCCACCTTCGAATCTCCCCCAAATCCACGGCGAGTCACGCTAACTCCGCTAACTCCGCCAACTCCGCTGCTTCACGCGAACTGCCCCAGAAACCGCATGTCCCCCGCATACAGGCTGCCAATCTCGCTTATCCCGTACTTCATCATTGCGATCCGCTCGACGCCCATCCCAAATGCGAATCCCGAGATGCGCTTCGGGTCGTAGGCGGGCTGCTTTTCCGCCGCAAACGCAAACACCGCCGGGTCCACCATGCCGCAGCCCAGCAGCTCGATCCACCCCGAGTGCTTGCACTTCCGGCAGCCCTTGCCCCCGCAGAAGATGCAGCTGATCTGCACGTCGGCGCTCGGCTCGGTGAAGGGGAAGAACGAGGGGAAGAACCGCGTCTTCACTTGCGACCCGAACAGCGCCTTCATGGCGTGGTCCAGCGTCCCTTTGAGGTCGCTGAAGGTGATGTTCGTGTCCACGCACAGCCCCTCCACCTGGTGAAAGATGGGCGAGTGCGTTGCGTCGGCCGCGTCGTTGCGGTGCACCTTGCCCGGGATGACGATGCGCACCGGCGGCGGCTGCTGCTCCATCGTTCTCATCTGAACGGGTGAAGTGTGCGTGCGCAGCAGCAGCCGGTCGCGCTGCGCCCTGCGCTCCTGCCCGGCCACCACCAGTGTGTCCTGCGTGTCGCGCGCCGGATGCCCCGGCGGAAAGTTCATGCTCTCAAAGTTGTAGAAGTCGGTCTCCACCTCCGGCCCAACGCCCACGCTGTAGCCCAGCGCCGCAAAAACACTGGTGATTTCGTTCAGCGTGCGGGTGATGGGGTGCTCGGCGCCCATCGGCCGGCGCGAGCCGGGCAGGGTGATGTCCAGGGCCTCGCGGGCCAGCTCGGCGTCGGTGGGGCCGGCGCCCAGAGCGGCGTCCAGCAGCCGCTCCACCACGCTCTTGAGCGCGTTGAACCGCTGGCCAATGGCCTTCTTGGCCTCCGCCGGCGCGGCCTTCAGCCAGCGCGAGGAGACCTCGTTCAGCCGCCCCTGCTTGCGCCCCAGCCACTCCAGCCGAAAGGCCTCGACCGCCGCCTCGGAGTCCAGCCCCGCGGCAGCCCGCCGCGCCTCGGCCTCCAGCGCGGCAAAAGCCCCGTCAAGGGCGGCCTCGTCAAATGCCGTCAGATTTTGAATCGCGTCGTTGTTCATGCGTACGTTTCAGGATAAACCACCACTGCGTGGGGCGTACGCGCTTCGCGCCGGGGATGGAAGCGGCGTTGCGCTATGATTCGGCGGAGCGGCGGAGGGGCAGCACGATGAACCTGAACTGCGATTTGAGCCTTGCGGCGGGCTACGACAGCGCGGCGCAGAGGGCGCGCGTCCTCTCGGAGGCGTGGTTCGCGAAGAACGCTTACTGCCTGGCCTGCGACGCGGACGAAGTCGAGAAAACGCCGGCCAACACGAAGGCCACTGACTTCATTTGCCCAAAGTGCAGCCATCGTTACGAGCTGAAGACATTCTCCAAGCGGCCCGCGGGCAGCCTCGTCGACGGGGCCTACGACTCGATGATGCAGCGCATACTCGGCGGGACCGCGCCGACGCTCTGCCTCCTTGAGCGAACTGACGAATGGAGAATCCGCTGCTTCAGCGCGATATATTCCGGGTTCCTGGTCCCCGCGGTCATTGAAAAGCGTCCGCCGCTCGGGCCGAATGCGCGGCGCGCCGGGTGGGTCGGCTGCAATATCCGGCTGAATGAGGTCGGTGAGGATGGTGAGGTCGCGGTTGTGCGGAATGGCGTGATTCAACCTGCCGCCGATGTGCGCCGGAGGTTCCAGAGGTTCCTGCCGTTGGGTCGCAGGTCGGCCGAGCAGCGCGGTTGGACGCTGCTGACACTGCGCATGGTGCGGAGCCTGGCCAAGCGGGAGTTCACGCTCCAGGAGGTTTACGCGCTGGAGGCCGAATTTGCGCGGGCCTATCCGGGCAACCGCCATGTGCGGGACAAGATTCGCCAGCAGTTGCAGATTCTGCGCGACTTGGGCCTGCTCTCGTTCGAAGGACGGGGAGAGTATCGGGTATTGGATTGACAGATGACCCGATTTCGATGATCCTGCGATCGCATTGCGGGGATTTGGCGGTCCAGGCCAACCGCGAGCGCTATCGGAATTGGGGTGCTCGATGAAAGCCAAGGTCAAGAAAGAGAGTATAAGAATTCGGTCCGTCGAGGTCTTTTACGCCGCGATTCTGTACCTGGATGAAATGTACGGGACGGAAGAATCGGAACTCACGTTTCCGGATGGCCACCCTTTGGTCAGCCTCACACGCGTGAGCCGGGAGGCCAAGGATGGGACCGAGGTAGTGGAACTGGTGCTCTCGGACCGTTGGCCGAAGGGGGCTGTCCCGAGCAGAGGCTTTCAGTTTCGCCGTGACCACTTCGGAGAATGAGGCAGTAGCAACCACAAAGCGGAGTAGAGGGCGCGGAATGGGGAGTAATGGTATCCCGAGGGGAAAGTGATGGCGGAATCGAACGAACTGCCCTTGATTGTGGGTCCAGACGAGGTCCTGCCTGTTGAGGTTTTCCTTGCTCTTTGGATAACGCAGCTACAGTCCGGGAGCGCTCACCAGGAAAGCAAGCAGTTACCGCTGCTGTTGGTGCGTGGGTTGGACAAATCCAACTCGCCCCCGGAGGAAGTCGATTGGTTCTGCGAGGTAAACATCTTCGAGGACGACCCTTGGAATCTCGTCGACGGGACGTGGTACGACCCGCAAATTTGGAACAGGTCACGAGCAGGAGAACAAGCGTGAAGAGGGCCCGGGCTCCCATCCGAGACCAGGGGCCATACGAGAAGCAATATGCGACAATCCCCTGATTGTCCCCGGGCTGCCGGTGACTTGCTGGCTCGCCGACTTGCTGACTCACCCACCTTGGGATGGCGAGGTGCACGACCTGCGTGATTGGCGCGGGACCGGGGAGGCCGTCTCCGCGGAGGCCCTCCAGCAGTTCGAGGTCTTCTCAAGCTCCGCCGCGTTTCGCCTCATGGCAGCTCCCGTTTCGATGCCAACCAGCATTTCCAGGCACGCCGAGAGTGCATTCCAATCGCCCCTCCCGGCGCACAATGGAGGATATGACGCCCGCGGGAGCAGGGAGAAAGCCCGGTCCATTTCAGCACGGAGCCGCCTCCGCGAGGCCGATCTTGGCCGCCCCCCCCACCCCCCCCTCCTCACAGTTTCTGTGAGCCTCGTGTTTTTTGCATGGTTATCTATTTTATAATCAACGAGATACATTTTACCACTGTTGTCTTATCCGTTAACAGATAGCCCATTTTTTGGCCCAAAGAACGGCTTTTTCGGCCAGAAAATGCCCCTTTTTGACCAAAAATCCGCCCTTTTTCGCCCAAATCGCACCCGCTGAAACCGCCTCGGCGGTCAGAAATCCACGGGAGTGCCTCCGAAACGCAACAAGCCCCGGATCGCTCCGGGGCTTGTCGCTGACTTGCTGACTTGCCGACTGACTCAGGCGGCCGTTTCGTTCTTGGCGGCGGCCAGCGCGGCCTTGGCCTTTTCGACCAGGGCGGTGAAACCGGCCGGGTCGTGGATGGCGATGTCGGACATGACCTTGCGGTCCAGTTCGACGCCGGCCAGCTTGAGGCCGTGGATGAGCTGCGAGTAGCTGAAGTGGTTCAGCTTGCAGGCGGCGCCGATGCGGACAATCCAGAGCGAGCGGAACTGGCGCTTCTTCTGCTTGCGGCCGGTGTAGGCGAACTTCAGGCCGCGCTCGACGGCCTCCTGGGCGGCCTGGTAGAGCTTGGACTTCGTAAGGAAGTATCCGCTGGCCCGATTGAGAATCTTTTTGCGGCGGTCGCTCCGCTTGGTACTGCGTTTTACGCGAGGCATGGTGCGTTTCTCCGTTTGGTGTGTCGGTCAAGCGGCTGGAGGCAGGAGGCGGAGGCCCCGAAGGGCGGCGCGGTAAACCTCTTCACTCGCTGTGCGAGCCGGATGCGCGGCGTCCCCGGAAAAGCTCCGGATTTGCCGGGGGCCCCATCCGCCATAGGCGGATTCGACTTAACGGGGCCCGGAAGCCATGGCCAGCCCGCTTGTGGGGCAGGCCGCGGCAGCCATCAGGCGTAAGGAATCATGCGCGAAACCTTGGCGTAATCGCCGTCCGAAACCAACGCGCTCTTGCCGAGCTTGCGCTTGGATTTCGGGGCTTTCGACGTCAGGATGTGCCGCGTCTTCGTGTGGCCCCGCTTGATCTTGCCGGTGCCGGTCTTGCTGAAGCGCTTCTTCGCGCCCGTATGAGTCTTCAACTTGGGCATTGTCGTCTCGTTTTGGTCAGGGGTCGTGCCCCGTCCAAATGAACCCCGCGCAGACAGGGACTTCCCCCGCCCTGAAGGGCTTCAATCAGTATAACGCAGAGGGTGGTCCTGGCGCGAACCCACGTCCCCGCCCTGCCGGACCGGGGCAGACCGAGGGATCGGCGCAGCCTCGGAGCTCGACGGCGGTTCAGCGTGTGGCAGACTGTGGGCCGAGCCTCAGCGTTTCAGTCCAATCCGGAGCAGGTTACATGGAAAGCCCTGCTGGTCCTTGGTGTCCGCGTCGACCCACGGCGGGCTGTGACTGGCGATTTCGCTTCCATCTGCCTTCCTGATCGAGCCCCATGCCCGTGCGTGGACGGTGATCTCCGGGAGATCGAGAAGGAGCACGGCCTCAAGATGGAAATGCTCTCCCGGACTCCATTTCTGCATTGCGAACTCGACCATCAGGTGCCTGGCGGGGATTTCTGCCCAGCTCCCATCCTCTCGAAAGCCCCAGATGAGATCGCCGGGGAAGCGCAGGAAGGGGTCTGCCGATCCCCAAGCCCGGATATCGTGCTCAGAGAGTCCGTCCTTGTCGGAGAGAGATGGAAAGTGAAAGGTGAGCCCGCACCAGTTATTAGCCGCCGCGACGCCTTCGTTGGTGGCCTCCATGCGGACCTGAAACCGGGTTCGGTTCCCTTCGCGCCGCGCATTTGCGCTAAGAACGGCCAAGACGGGCGCAAACGCAGCGACGGGTTGCCCCTCATCTTGCACGGCAACCTTGTCGAGCGCCTGAATGACCGAGGCCGCGTCTGGGAGTCTTGCGGCGGGGTCCTTCTCAAGCAACCGCAGGATGAGAGCCTCCATGTCAGGCGGAATTGCGGGAAGGAACTGGCTCGGCGGAACCGGCGGCTGGCGCACGATGAACTCGTCGATAGCGGCCCAACTCATGGCCGAGGAGTCGAAATAGTGCCGTCCCGCGAGCATCTCGTAGAGAATTGCTCCCACGGTGTAGAGGTCGGACCGTCCATCGAGCGACAACCCCTTGATCTGTTCCGGGGACCTGTAAATCGGCGTGCCAGGGTGCGCCTGGCCCGAGCGAAGAACGGTTCCGCTTCCGCCCAGACCGCGGGGCAGATGCGCAATTCCAAAATCGCAGATCTTTACCTCGCCGGTGCTGGCGACAAGCAGGTTCTCCGGCTTGAGATCTCTGTGAATAATGCCGTGGGCGTGCGCCAATTCCAGTGCAGAGCAGATTTCCGTAGCGATTCGAATCGCCCGCCTTACCGGCAACTGGCCTTCCTTCTTCATCAGGCTCCGCAAGGATTCGGCGAGCCGTTCGAGGATGATGAACCGTGGGCGGTCCTCCGGTTTGACATCGAGAATTGTCACGATGTTCGGGTGCTGCAATCGGGCGGCAGCTCGGGCCTCGTTGAGAAACCGCTTCACGATCTCAGGTTCCGCAAGCCAGTGAGGTTTGAGTTCCTTGATGGCCACGGTGCGGGGAAGCACGTTATCCCGGGCGAAATAGACCCATCCGAAATAGCCCTCGTCCGCCATCTCCTCGATGACGTAACGGCCAAACAGCGTCTCACCGATAGCGATGCGTGGCATAGAGGAAGATCCTGCGAATCCGGGCGGGGACTCAAATATCGCCCGTCGTCAGACGAGCGGAAGAAATCGCCATGATCCTTACCGCGACATTCTCTCACAGCCGAGGTCCGGGTCGGAAAGGCAGGAGGTCTGCCTGAGCGTCTTCCGCTCGACTGGCAGACCTCCCGGTGGGAGTTCAGCTTGTGGTCCGGCGGCCAAAGCTGACCGCCGAGGGAGCAAGGCGTGGCTCCGGCTCCCTTTTGCCCTTCAGCTACTCGAAGCGGTAGAGGGCAACGCGCTCCAGGGTGACCTGGCGGGGGTCGAAGCGCCAGCCTCTGCCCTGGTCGTTTTCGTCGCCGTTGAGGCGGCGGCCGGAGGTCCACTGTCCGTCGATGAGCTTGCCCTCGTCGATGGCGCCTATGCCTGCCGCCGTGCCCGAGCGCGGGGTGAAGGCCACGCGGAATCCCTTGCCAAGGCCGAGGAATTTGTCCTTTCCATCGCCGCCGGCGGTGCGATCGATCATGATGAGCCCGAAGCCATCCTCGGCGCGCATGCCGAAGATATCGTCCAGGGTCACGTGCAGGTTGTAGCCGCCCAGGGTGAAGTCGACGGCATCGTGGTCTTTGTTGAGGGTGAAGCCGTGGAGCTCGCCCGCGGCCTGCGCGGCGGCGATCTGCGGCGCGAGGGCGGCGATGGCCTTGTACGAGGCGGCCAGGTCGCCCTTGGGGTCGGAGTCGAGCGCGTCGATGGCAAATGGGGAGAAGCCGAAGCCGGCCTCCTCACCGAGGGCATAGAAGACGTTGGCCGCGCCGGCTTTGCCGCCGACGGACTCGGGCATGAAGAGCGGATTGCCGTCGCGGTGGTAGCGCTTGCACCATTCCGTGAAGTGGGGGTCGTAGAGGTCGGGAGAGAAGACGTCAATGGCCGAGCCGGCTGCCTTCCAAATGTCCATGACGCGGGGCTGCGGGCCGCCGGAGGGGTAGTCGCCGGGGGCTGTGTCGGGGCCGGCGAGCCAGGTGTTCACGTACATGGGGATGTTGTAGGCAGCCTTGCCCTTGGCGGTGACGGCCTGCACGAAGCGGCCGTAGTGCCAGGCCATGAAGATTTCGTCGGCGCGGGTGGAGTCGCCGAAGACCTCGGCCCAGGCGCCGGAGGTCTTGGCGCCGTTGGCCTCCCAGAGCTGGCGCAGGTCGGGATACAGGGCGTCGCGGTGGGCCTTGAGATAGGCAGTGAGCTCGGCGGGAACGGGACCGGCGAATTCCTTGTTGGCAGCGTCGGAGTGGTCGCGGGAGTCGCCGAGGACGCCGACTTCGTTCTCGACCTGCATCATCAGGACGGTGTGGTCGGTGGAGTCGACCTGCTTGATGTGCTGCATCAGAGCGGCGAAGGCCTTGGCGTCGGCCTCCTGGGTGGCGGCGGCGGCCGGCGAGAGGATCTCGACAGGGGCGCCGTGCTCGATGACGCGGGGGAAGCGCCTGGTGTCGCGTTTGACCCAGGCCGGCGGATAGCTGGACATGCCGTTCTTCCACGAGGCAAGCCAGAGGAAGACCACGCGCTCATGCTCGGCGCGGGCCTGGGCGAGCAGGCCGTCGACGAGAGCGAAGTCGTACTTGCCTTCGGCGGGCTCGACGAGTTCCCAGCTGAGCGGGGTGATGACGGTGTTCAGGCCCATGGAGGCCATGCGCGGCCAGATGGGCTTCATGTAGTCGAGCGAGGAGGAGCTGGAGTTGAACAGCTCGCCGCCGAGGATGAGGAAGGGCTTGGAGTCGACGATGAGCTGGGTGGCGGCGCCGCGGTTTTCGAGATGGGGGGCGGGGTTTTGGGCGCGCGTGAAAACGGTTACAAGACCAAGTACAACCAAGGGTACGGTGAGGGTGCGGAGAGGGTTTTTCATGGCGAACGAAGTCTACCACAGCGGGATTCGCGCTGACTTGGGTTAAGCGGGACGAACGATGGAAAAGCACCTGTCGGGCGCGCCGTGCCGCGCGCGGAGGCGCGGAACCCACCCTTGGAGAGGACACGGGGGATGGAGAGACGGCGCGGGCGAGGAC
>JBAVMZ010000154.1:0-8427 GCA_049690595.1 Occallatibacter sp.
GTCGAGTGGGATGCGCCCGCGCCGCCCGCACGGCCGCGGACCGAGGGGCCGGAAGAGATGGCTTACACGCCGCTGCCGCGCGATTACGCGCCCGACCTGGGCAATGGCGTGGCGCCGGCGCAGCCCAACGACCAGATTCACGCGCCCTCGCCGTCGCTCTTCGCCGCCGATGAGGAGGGACAGCAGCCCGAATTGGACACGCCGACCTTCCTGAGGCGGTTGAAGTTCTAAGAGCCAAAGCAGACAGACGGGCCGGCTTCGGATATGGTAAAGGGAGGCCCGGGCGCCAGACGGCTGCCAGAGAAGCAGGGAAGCAACCGGGGTCGTACGCAATGGAGCTACCCAAGGGGAGCGGTTGTAAATGCCGCCGGCATGGCGGCAGATAGCGTAAGGGCGAGTTGACCCGAGGGTGGGCACGCCGCGGAAATCCGATGTGGAGAGGATGCTGACAGGATGAATCTGTATCGAATTCTGGCGTGTGGAGCGATGGTGGCTGGTATGTTGGGCGGCGGGATGAGCGCGGCTGCGCTGGATGCGCCGCACACCCTGCACCATCAGCGCCCGGCCCAGCACCTTTCCCCGACCCACCATGCAACCGGCCACGCGGCGGCGCAAGCGGCCAGGCCAAAGGCTCATGCCTCCTCCAAGGCCGCTCCGGCCCGCCGGACCCGCGCGATTGTACGTCCGGCGCGCCTTGGGCGCAGGCACCGCTTTTACGAGCGCTTCACGGCCAGCTCCTTTGCGCCGGGAGATATGCTGGCCAGCGATGTGACGGCAGGCGAGGACCCGGTGGTCCGCCAGGCCGCCATCGACGCGCTGGGCGATATGAACGGCACCGCCGTAGTCATCGACCCGGCAAACGGGCGCATCCTCGCCCTGGTCAATCAGAAGCTGGCGCTCTCGCCCGGCGCCGAACCCTGCTCGACGATCAAGCTCTCGGTTGCGCTGGCAGCCCTCTCGGAAGGGCTGGTCACTCGCGACACGCCGGTGGAACTGGGCGGCTTCCGCATGAACATGACCGACGCGCTGGCCAAGAGCAACAACCTTTACTTCGAGGAACTGGGCCGCGAGCTGGGCTTTGAGCGGGTGCGCCATTACGCCAACCAGTTCGGGCTGGGCGAGCTGGCCGGCTACAAGATCGATGGCGAGCAGTTGGGCGTCTACCCGGACAAGGCGATTCCCGCCGAAGAGGGCGGCGTGGCCCGCATGTGCAGCTTCGGCCAGGGGGTCTCGATGACTCCGCTGCAGTTGGGCGCCTTTGTTGCGGCCATCGCCAACGGCGGTACTCTCTACTATCTGCAACACCCCACCACACCGGAGCAGGCGGCGGCCTTCGAACCCAAGGTCAAGCGCACGCTCGACATCGGCAAATTCGTTCCCGATCTTGAGGACGGCATGGCCGGCGCGGTCGAGTACGGCACCGCGCGGAGGCTGCGGGAGAACTTCCACGAGCTGCCCGTCTTCGGCAAGACGGGAACCTGCTCGGACAAGGGCACCCGCTTCGGCTGGTTTGCCTCCTTCTCCGACTCGCCGCAGGGCAGCCTGGTGACGGTCTTCTTCCTCGAAGGCGGCCGGCCGACCTTCGGCCCCCGCGCGGCCGAGCTGACCGGCGAGTTCTACAAGAACCTGTGGGAGCGGAATTACTTCGCCGGCAAGACGCAGACGGCCGAAGCGGAGCAGCCCGCTGTGGCCTCGGCGCAGACCGAGCAGTAAAGCCCCTCTGCCTTGACTCGCAAGACCTGCCGAAGGGCAGGCTGCAGCCACCGCTGGCCCCCTGCCCTTCTGTTCTTCAGGCGGGAGTTATAATTCTCGGCAAACCATGAAGCCCCTTGCCGCAGCGCTTTTCCCGTTGTGCGTCCTTGCCGCCGCGCAGACGGTTCCCCCCGGTCCCGGCAACGGGACACCGTTCGATAGCCCCAGTGCTGCCACGGTCATTTTCCTCGCCGGAGCAGGAGCGTGCAGCTTCGCCGTCGTCCCCACGGCAGCCTCCGCCGCAGACAGCCAGGCCATCTTCGAGCGTGCCAAGGCAGCAACCGTCATCGTTCTCTCCGCCGAGGGAGCGGGACGGCCGGCTTCGGTCTCGACCGGTGTCATCGTATCCAAGGACGGCACGATCCTGACCGCATACCACGCCGTGAAGGGCGCGCAAGAGGTACAGGTCCGGCTGGCGGGCGGGGATGCCTTCGACCGGGTGGAACTGCTCGGGCTCGACGAGCGGCGGGATGTGGCGGCGCTGAAGATTGCCGGCGGAGCTTTGCCTGCGCTGGCCACTGGAAGCACAGCGAACCTTGCGCAGGGCGACTCAGTCTATGCCGTGACCAACGCCGCCGGCCTGACTTGGTCGGCCACGGAGGGGATTCTCTCGGCGATCCGCCCGGCCAGTGAAGTTCCAGGTGCGGGCTCCGGCTTCAGGCTGATGCAATTCACCGCCTCCGTCGCGCCGGGGTCGAGCGGCGGGGTGCTGGTGGACCGCAACGGCGCGCTCATCGGCATCATCCCGGGCGGCAAGGGGTCGCCGGCCTTCGCCATCCCCATCGAGAGCGTGGCGGGGCTGCCGCAGATGGGGCCGCGGCGGGCCCTTGGTTCCGGCGCCCAACTCGAGATGCCCGCCCAGCCGGCCGCCGACGTTCCTCAATCGAGCGCCGCCATCGCCGGCGCCGACCCCAAACAAATCCTCAAGAACGCCCACACCATCTACATCGACTCGAAGACCGCCTTCCTCACCGTCGACACCATGGGCCGCGCCCTCACCCAGAACAAGGACTGGGAGAAACTCGGCCTGGTCCTGGTCAGGGACCCACGCGTAGCAGATCTCTTGATCGAGGTTGACCGGCCGCTTTTCACTTACACCCATACCTTCGTCATCTCTGACCGCAAGACGACCATCGTCCTGGGATCGGGCAAAGTGATTGCCTTCGACGGGATCCTTGCTTCCAGCGGTCTGGCCAGGGAGGTCGTGAAGGTCTTTGCGGCGGTGCGCCTGCCCGCGCCGGCAGAACAGAAGAACTGAGCGGATTACGCGCTCCGGTCCGGCGGCCTCAGGCCAGCCGCGTCCACCGGTGCCAGCACACTCCGGCAGTTGCCGCCCGAATTTTCATTGACGCTCTCCGTTTCGTCTTGTTAGAAATAGGCAGGATGTGCCGCTTCCCCGGCGCAAAGCGCACCCACGGCGCGACTCCTTTCCCCTGTCGCACTTCAACCAGTCCCTGGAGGTTCGATGAAGAGGCTCTCTCTTTTCCTTTTGTTGCTCTCGCTTGGCGTAGCCGCGGGCCGGGCAGCCGAAAACATCACCATGACCACAAATGGCCAGATCGGTTGCCCCGGGGCGCCACCTGTTCCGTCGACCACGACGATCAGCCTGGCCAGCTGGAACTGGGGCAGCAACGACACTTTCTCGCCAGGCGCTGCGGGCGGTTACAAACTCACCCTGAGCCAGATTGCACTGACCAAGCAGTTTGACGCCTGCACCACGGCGATGCTGGGTGCGTACTTCAAGGGCGCGCCCATCAAGTCGGTCGAAATCGACCAATCGAAGACAACCAACGGCAGCGCTCCGCCCGTCCCGGTTGCCAAAGTGGTTTTGACCAATGCCTTCTTGGCCTCCTACGGCGTGGGCGGTACAGCGGATAGTCCGGCCACCGAGTTCTGGACGCTCTCTTTCGAGAAGATCTGCGTGACCACTTACGGACAAACCGTGACCGGCCAATCGGATCCAGGCACCACCGTTTGCTACGGAGCCGCGGGCTGAGTGATTTCTTTGGCAGGAGACGCCGGCGCGCCCGCGCCTGAGGAAAGTCGCCTTGCCACTTGCCAGATGGATTGGGCCCAGCTCCGGCCGGAGTCCGCCGCCCACGGATAACCCATCGACCGCACTCGACACGGAGGTCTCATGAGGAAACTCGCTCTAGCTTTGCTTTTCGCCTCGTTCGGCGCACTCAGCGCCCAGGCAAACACCATCGTCCTCAACATCAACGGCTTCAATTGCTCGACCACCCAACTCGCCGGTGTTCCCGAGGGCCTTGAATTGCAGGCATGGTCGTGGGGCACGACCACGCAGATGACCGGTCCCAATGGTGGAATCGTCCAGCCGCAGAAGCCCACCCTTTCCCTGGTGGTGGCAAACAAGCAGACCGACAAGTGCTCCTCCGCGCTGCTCGGCCTGAACCTGAAAGGAACGGTCAACTCCACGGTGACCATCACCGAGTACATCAACACCGAGGGCAAGCTTTCCCCGGCCATGGTGGTCACGCTCACCAGCGCAATGCTGGCCGGATACGACATCAGCGGCTCAGTCGGCAGCGGCAATCCCGCGGAGAGTCTCTCCTTCAACTTCCAGAAGATCTGCCTGCAAAACAACACCAACAAAACCACGGCCTGCTACTCGCTCGGCTACTAAGGCAGGCAATGCCTGTGATCCGCCCCCTGGGAGGCTGCCGCGCGGCAGCCTCCCTTTTCCCATGGCGGCGCCGAACCGCGGACGGTTGCACCCATTTCGGCTTTGCGGAATCCAATTATGCAGAGGCCCGCGTCCTCCACTCCGGGCCCCAATCTACCCAGGTACCCTGCGCCGATGATTCCCATGCCGCTGCCCGAGCACTTTCTCCTCACATACGGCTATCTCCTCCTGTTCGGCTGGGTTCTGGTGGAGCAGCTTGGTCTTCCCCTGCCTGCAATGCCGGTTCTGCTGGCCGCCGGCGCGCTCTCGGCTGATGGCAGCCTGAACTTCGCCTTTGCCCTGGCCGCCGGACTGGCCGCGTCGCTCCTGGCGGACAGCGCCTGGTTCTGGGCAGGCCGCCGCTACAGCCACAAAATCTTCAAGCTCCTCTGCAAGCTCTCTTTCGAGCCCACCGTCTGCATCCGCCGCACCCAGGACTCCTTTGGCCGGCGCCGCGCCCTCACCCTGGTCATCGCCAAGTTCATCCCCGGCCTGGCTACGCTGGCGCCGCCCGTGGCCGGTCAGACCGGCATGAGCCTGGCGGACTTCCTGCTATACGACGGCATCGGCTCCGTCCTGTGGATCGGCGGCCTGCTGACGGCTGGCCGCTTCTGCGGCCGGATGATCGCGCTCTCTCCCGGACTGCTGGACACGCTCGACCGCATCGCCGGCCTGCTGCTGGTTCTTGGCATCGCAGGCTTCTTCGTCGTCCGCGTCATTCGCCGCCGCCGCTCCTTGCGCAAGCTGGTCGAGGCGCGGCTGGAGCCGCTCGAGCTGAAGCAGCGGCTCGACCAGGGCGAGGAGATCTTCATCGTGGACCTTCGTCACCCACTGGAACTGCTGCCCGACCCGTTTACCCTGCCCGGAGCGCAGCACTTCTCGCCCGAGGCCCTCGCCGCGCGCCACCAGGAGATTCCCCGCGACCGCGAGATCGTGCTTTTCTGCACCTGCCCCAGCGAGGCCTCGGCGGCCAAGACCGCGCTCACCCTGCAAAAGCTGGGCATCGAGCGCGTCCGCCCGCTGCGCGGCGGCTACGACGAGTGGAAGAGACTGGGCTTTCCGCTGGATGCCGTGAAACCCGCGCGCGCCGAGGTCTGAGAGATATAAGCTGAGGGGTTGGGGCGCGCGGTGAGCGCGCACCGGGGAGAGTGTTGTGGCCTACGACGATTTGCGCGACTGGATCAAAGCACTGGAGAAGGCCGGCGAACTGAAGCGCATCCGCGAGGAGGTCTCGCCCGAACTCGAAATCACCGAGATCACCGACCGGGTGTCGAAGATTGGCGCAAAGCCAGCGGCGGGGAAGACCAGGGGCGACTACGCCCCCGGCGGCCCCGCGCTGCTCTTTGAGAACGTCAAGGGCCATCCCGGCCACCAGGTGCTGATCAACCAGTTCGGCTCGGAGCGCCGCATGGCCATGGCCGTGGGCGCCGAGCGGCTGGACGAAGTGGCCGAGCGCATCCAGGGGCTGCTGCAGATGAAGCCGCCCGAGGGCTTCCTGGACAAGCTCAAGATGCTGCCGCAACTGGGCGCGCTCACCAGCGCCTTCCCGAAGACCGTCAGCGCGAAGGATGCGGCCTGCAAGGAAGTGATTTTGCGCGAGGGCTTCGACCTCAACGCCTTTCCAATCCTGAAGTGCTGGCCGCACGACGGCGGCCGCTTCATCACCCTGCCCTGCGTCCACACGCGCGACCCCAAGACCGGCAGGCGCAACATCGGCATGTACCGGATGCAGGTCTACGACGGCCAGACCACCGGCATGCACTGGCAGCGGCAGAAGGTGGCGGCCGAGCACTATCGCAACGCGCTGCGCGCCCGCGCGGCACAGCACTCGACCGAAAATCCGCTCGCTGCAAGCGTGGCGGCGATGGCCGAGTCGGCCGGCGGCGCGGCGGCGATTCCCGACGGGCCCATCGGCGGGCTGCCGCAGGTGGCGCTGGGGAATCTCAAGGGCTCGCGGCTGGAGGTTGCCGTGGCCATTGGCACCGATCCGGCGACGACCTTCTCGGCCATCGTTCCGGCTCCGCCCGAAGTGGAGGAGTTTCTGGTGGCCGGTTTCCTCAGGGGCAAGCCGCTTGAAATCGTCCAATGCGAGACCGTCGATTTGCAAGTCCCCGCGCAGGCCGAGATCGTGCTCGAGGGCTACGTCGAACTGGGTGAGCTGCGCGCCGAAGGCCCCTTCGGCGACCACACCGGCTTCTACACCCTTGAGGACGAGTACCCGGTCTTCCACCTGACCGCCATCACACACCGCAGGAACCCGATCTACGCGGCGACGATCGTGGGCAAGCCGCCGATGGAAGACGCATGGCTGGCGAAGGCCGTCGAGCGGATCTTTCTGCCGGCGATGCGGATGCAGATTCCGGAGATCGTGGACATCAACCTGCCAGCCGAGGGCGTGGCCCACAACCTGATGCTGGTCTCCATCCGCAAGAGTTATCCCGGTCAGGCGCGCAAGGTGATGAACGCCATCTGGTCGCTCGGCCAGGCCATGTTCACCAAGTGCATCGTGGTGGTGGACGAGGACTGCGACGTGCAGGACGTGGGCGAGGTGGTGCTGCGCGTGGCCAACAACATCGACCCGGAGCGCGACATCCAGTTCACGCTCGGCCCCATCGACACGCTCGATCACGCCTCGCGGCTGCCCAACTACGGCTCCAAGATGGGCATCGACGCCACGCGGAAGTGGCGGGCGGAGGGCTTCGAGCGGCCGTGGCCGGCGATGATCGAGATGGACCGCGCGACCAAGGCAAAGGTTGACGCTCTTTGGGCCAGGCTGGGACTTTGAACGATGCGGGCTGAGGCTTCTGATATATCTGGTCCCATGCGTTCTTTCTTCGGCGGCTGGGCGGCGTGCGGGCTGGGGCTGGTGCTGGCTTTGGCCGCGCACCTGGCGGCCCAGCAGGACCCCTTCCGCTGGATGGACTTCCACTCCGAAAAGGACCAGGACGTCATCGTCTGGGTCACGCGCTCGCTGGCGGCGGAGAAGTGGACGGCCATCCGCGAGATCGGCGTCGAGTTCGACGCGGCGCTGGTGATCACTACTCAGCGGGCCACGCCTCAGTCCGCGGCCAATGCCGACACCTTCTCGATCTGGAGCGTCTCGCTGACCAATCACCTGCTGACGCCGCTGCTGACAGGCGCCAACCTGCGCCACCTGGACTTCATGCGCTTCTCGGCCGACGGGTGGCTCGAGCCGGCGATTCTTTACGACAACTGCGCAGGCTGCGCGGCGGACACCTACCTGACGGCCTTCTACTACGACCGCACGCAGCACGGCTGGGCGGCGCGCTGGATGCGCGGCAGCCAGGCGGTGCCGGTCTGGAGTGCGGCGCCGCCTCCGGGGCTCGACTGGACGCAGGTCTTTGCCGTGATGGCCGAGACCAACGGGCGCGAGTTCATCGGCACCTGGAACCACATCGACTACGGCAAACGCAAACAGGCCGACGACCCGGTCTACCTCTACGACCGGGATCCGGGGACCGGCCTGGAGCGGATGCAACTGCTCACCGGCAAGGAAGCCGAGGCCATGAAACAGCGGCTCTGCCGCGGCCAGGACGCGTTGCCGGGCCTCCAGCGCGGGCAGGATTCCGAACTCTGCCAGCAGACGGTCAAGCCGCGCTGGGAGCGGAAGCCGGTGACCACGCCCCCGGCCAACAACCGCGGACAGTCCGTACCGCCGGGTAGCCGGCGCTGATTCCGACTCCATGATGGTCAATAGAGGGCTGTTCGGTCCCCTCAACTCCGGCTAGCATCGGGCTAATTGGAGAGTGAAATGACTCGTTTGCCCAGATTTGGACTTCTGCCGCTCCTTGCCTTTGCAGCGTTCCTTTGCACAGCAGGATGCCACAAGAACCCTGCGCAGGTCGCAGCGGATGCAACCCAGGCTGGCACACAGGATCAATCGACAGATCCGGCGGCCGCCAACCTGGTTCCTGTCGAGGCGGCCACCACCACAGCCGCGGCGCCTTCCACGGCCAGCACCACCACCGCCG
>JBAVMZ010000155.1:0-2548 GCA_049690595.1 Occallatibacter sp.
TCGCTCCCGGCTGGGCACGAACGGCCAGGGTGACTCCGGACGGAGCGGCGCGCAGCATCAGGCCTGCTCCATATTTGAGCTTCGCGCGCCAAAGAGCGCCGTGCCCACGCGGATGCGCGTCGCGCCCTCCAGAATGGCCAGCCGGAAGTCGCCGCTCATCCCCATCGAGAGCACGTCGAAGCCGAGCCGCGGGTGCTCGCGTGCCCAGCGGTCGCGCAGCGTGCGCAGGCGGCGGAAGCAGGCCCGCGTCTCCGCCTCCGGCGCGCCCCACGGGGCGATGGTCATCAGCCCATGCAGTTCCAGGTTCGCCAGCGAAGGGAGGCTCTCCAGCAGCGCGCGCGCTTCGGCCGACTCGGGGTCGACGCCCGCCTTGGACTCCTCCGGGCTCAGCTTCACCTCGACCAGAACGGGCAGCCGCTTGTCGCATTTGCCCGCCGCCTCGTTCAGCCGCTCGGCCAGGCGCAGCGAATCGAGGGAATCGATCCCGTCGAAGAGCTCGGAGGCGCGTGCGGCCTTGTTGGACTGAAGGTGGCCGATCAGGTGGGCGCGAATGAGGGCGGATTGAGAGCCGTGCTCTGCCACCCTTTCCGCAAAAGGCGCGGAAGGGATGGGGCGCCCTGCGTTCAGAGCGGTGCGGCGAAGACGGGCGAGGGCCGGCGCTTTGGCCGCGAACTCCTGCACCCGGTTCTCGCCGAAAAGCCTCAGTCCCAGCCCCGCCGCCTCTTCGATCGCCTCCGCCGGAAAGGTCTTCGAGACGGCCATCAGCTCGACCTCTTCCCGGCCGCGCCCGGCCTCGCGGCAGTCCGCCCGAATCGCCGCCTCCAACCTCTCGATATTCTCTGCCAGAGCCGTCATTCCGCCCTCGTCTCCGCGCAGCTTCTGCAACCCCACACCGCCCCAGCCGCGTCTAACCAACTGATGTGGACCGTCATCCTTCTCGTCTTCTCCAACATCTTCATGACCTTCGCCTGGTACGGCCACCTGCGCTTCCGCAGTGAACCGCTCTGGAAGGTCATCCTGGTCAGTTGGGGCATCGCCTTCCTGGAGTATTGTTTTCAGGTTCCCGCCAATCGCATCGGCGCCGCGCGCTTCAACCCGGTGCAGCTCAAGCTCATCCAGGAGGTCATCACCCTGGTGGTCTTCGCCGTATTCGTCACCTTCTATTTCCACCTGCAACTGCGCTGGAACCACCTGGCCGCCGCCGCGTGCCTTGTCGGCGCCGTCTTCTTCGTCTTCTACCATTTCTAAAGCTAGTCAAACGGCACTGGGGCCCGCCGCACGCCGTGCCCTATCAGTGCCCGTGTTCCTCCAGAAACTTCTCCGCTTCGAGCGCCGCCATGCAGCCGGAACCGGCCGCGGTAATCGCCTGCCGGTAGCGGCGGTCCTGCACGTCGCCGCAGGCAAAGACGCCGGGGATGATCTTGCCCTGGTGCGTGGTCAGCACGTTGCCTTGGGTCTTGATGTAGCCGTCGTCGTCCAGGTCCATCTGCCCGGCAAACATCTTCGCGTTGGGCTCGTGGCCGATGCCGAGGAAGAGCCCGCTCACCGGCAGCACGCTCTCGCAGCCCGTGGCCACGTCGCGCAGTTTGAGGCCCTTCACTTCCTTTTCCTCGATGCCCAGCACCTCTTCGACCACGGCGTTGGTGCGCAGCTCGATCTGCGGGTTCGCCATGACGCGGTCGAGCATGATCTTCGAGGCGCGGAAGCCCGGACGCCGGTGCAGCAGCGTCACCTTCGTGGCAAAGCGCGTCAAAAACAGCGCCTCCTCCATCGCCGAGTCGCCGCCGCCCACCACGGCAATCTCCTTGCCGCGGAAGAAGAAGCCGTCGCAGGTGGCGCAGCTCGAAACGCCGTGGCCCACCAGCGCCCGCTCGCTTTCCAGGCCGAGCCAGCGCGCGCTCGCCCCGGCAGCCACGATCAGGGTCCGCGCGCAGATCTCGCCCGCCGAGGTTTCGAGCTTGTAGGGATAGACGCTCAGGTCCACGCGGTGCAGGTGGCCGGGCGAGAAGCGCGTGCCGAAGCGCTCGGCCTGCTTCTTCATGTTTTCAATCAGCTCCGGCCCCTGGATGCCGTCCGGCCAGCCGGGGAAGTTCTCCACCAGCGTGGTCATCGAGAGCTGGCCGCCGGGCTCGTGGCCCTCCAGCAGCAGCGGTTGCAGGCCGGCGCGGCCAGTGTAGATGGCGGCAGTGAGCCCGGCGCAGCCGGAGCCCAGGATGACGGTGGAGCGGATATCGGTCATGTTCATGTTCACCCACATTGTAGATGGGCCAGGGGGTGGTGCGGATTCGCGCCCCGCCCGGTGCAAGGTTCCGCTCACCCGCTGCGCAGCTGGGTCCGATTCCGCGCGGAATCTCACGGACTCTTTGTTGCTTCGAGATCTCTAGCCTTCGGCCCGCAATGCCGATAAGGAAGACGTGGCCGCCTGAGAGCCGGCTCGGAGTCCGGTTCGAAGGCTCTCAGTTCCGGCCCCGCCCCGGGAATCCGCGCCATGGCCTGCCGACCCGCCCTGAACTCGACGCTGCTGGCCGCGCTGCTGCTGGCTCTCGCC
>JBAVMZ010000156.1:0-8119 GCA_049690595.1 Occallatibacter sp.
GCCCTTTCCTCGGCCATAACCACCTTCGACAACGTAGTTATGACACAGAAAAGACGGCCTTTCCAGCTATTTCCTTCGATCCCGACTCACCCAAATCGACAATCGGCCTGTGAGATATGCGGGCTAGCCCAAACGCCCGCAACCCGCAGAGCGCGGCCCTCGATGCAACCGTCCACCACTATGTACGCCACGCGAGATGTGGCCCGAAAAGCCGGCGTCTCGCTCGCCACGGTATCGCGCGTCCTCAACAACGGCGTCTACATCGCCGGTCCTACACGCGAGCGCGTCCTCGAAGTCGTAGGACATTTCAACTACTACAAAAACGTCCACGCCCGCCGCCTCGCCACCGGCCGCAGCGACCTCTTCGGCCTGGTCATCTCCGACA
Organism: Occallatibacter sp.; assembly: GCA_049690595.1. Taxonomy (GTDB): domain Bacteria; phylum Acidobacteriota; class Terriglobia; order Terriglobales; family Acidobacteriaceae; genus Telmatobacter. The sequence goes on from JBAVMZ010000156.1 coordinate 386, forward strand.
TCGCCAACCCCTTCTTCCCCGAGGTCATCCGCAGCTTCCAGAATCCGGCTTGGGATCGCGGCTTCGATGTGCTGTTCCTCAACACGGAGTACCGTCAGGCGCGCACCGAGGCCATCGTCGGGAAGCTGGTGGAAAGCGACGTGCGCGGCGTAGCCGTCATGACCGCCCCACTGGAGAAGAACGGCCACCCAGGAGCTGGCCAACGCCGGCATCGGCGTGGTCTTCAACAACCTCTTCCGCGCGCGCAAGCTGGTCAGGAACATCAGCGTCAACTACCTGCGCGGAGTCGATCAGGCCATCGAACACGCCGTGGCGCAGAGCCAACGGCGCGCCGCAGTCGCCGCTGGACCGGCGGCCAACTCGGCCGCCGGCGCCTGGGCCGGATTGAGGATCGAGGTGGCCAGCCGGTAGATCGATTCGGCCCCGGTCAGACCCTCCAACCGGTATTCAATGACCCTGAGCGGCACCCCGTTGCGCCGGTACTTTCGGTCTGATGGCGTTGAGTATGTGTAACTTAAGTAGGATCCGTCGCTCAGGAGCCGGACGCAATCGAGGCGCGCATCCTTCTTCAGCCGCCAGAGCAGCTGAGCGCCCTTCGCCCTCCCCAGGCGCCACATCGCATCGCCGAAGAGGCCGCGGTCAGCCAGGCAAAGCATCCCCTTTTTCAAACTCAACAGCACCTCCCAGGCCAGCACCGGCTCCGAGGTCCGACAACCGTCCATGCGGCTGCCGAACAGCACATGGGTGCCGTTTTCCACCAGCGAGACGAAGCGGATCTGCGGATACGCGGAACGGCCGCGGCTGGAGCCGGGGCGCTCGAAGGCCGCCTCGTTCTCCGCAGTGTCGGCCAGGTCAAGGGTGCTGCCGTCCAGGCTCACCAGACGCCGGCCGCGATACCAGGCGTCGCGCGTCTTCTGGCGCGGCTGCGGGAGCGGCTATGATGAAAACTCTGGAGGAGGATAACGATGATGAGCACATCCGTTTACGAGATTCCGCTGCGCCGGCTGGCCGGGGAGCCGGCTTCGCTGGCTGCCTACAAGGGCAAGGTGATTCTGGTAGTCAACGTGGCCTCGAAGTGCGGGCTGACCAAGCAGTACGAGGGCCTGGAGGCGCTCTACGCCAAGTACCGCGAACAGGGGCTGGTGGTGGCCGGCTTCCCCTCGAACGACTTCGCCGGCCAGGAGCCGGCCACGGCCGAGGAGATTGCCGCCTTCTGCCGTGGCACCTTCGGCGTGGAGTTCCCGCTCTTTGAGAAGATTCCCGTCGTTGGCCCGGCCAAGCACCCGCTCTATGCGGCGCTGATCGCGGCCAAACCCTTGGCCACGAGCCTCTCCGAGCCGAGCTGGCGCGAGAAGCTGAAGGGCTTCGGCATTGCGCCCAACCCCGAGCCCGAGATCTTGTGGAACTTCGAGAAGTTCCTGGTGAGCAAGACCGGCGAGGTGGTGGCGCGCTTCGCTCCGGACACCGAGCCGGACGCGCCGGCGCTGGTCGCGGCGATCAAGGCGGAGCTGGCGAAGTAGCGAGGGTAAAGCAAGTGGACGAAGGCGCCGGTTTGCTGCCGGCGCCTTCGCCTCCTTGGGGCGATGCGGTTTGGAAAAGGGCAAAGCTGCCCGTGTTCAGAAGTACCGCTTGAGCTTGAGGATCTGTTTCTCGAAGCCGTACCAGAGGGCGGTGGCAACGGCGGTGGAGGCCGCAAGGCGGAAGATCACGAGCGCGAGGTTGGCGGGCAGGTGAAGCGCGGCGGCTGATTGGCTCACCGACAGCACAATGAACCGCGCCACCGACCCAAGATGCATCTGCACGCAGGCGGCTTCGATCAGCACCGGCGATCCATGGCAATCCAGGATCACGTCGACCCAGCCGAAGAAGATGAAGACCATGATGTGGGTCATGTAGAGGCCGTAGCTGATGCGGCCGTAGTAGGCCAGCGGCCCGCGGCGGAGCAGGAAGCTGAGCGGGTTGAGCGCGCCGGTCGAGGCGATCGAGGCCAGGATGGCGCCGCTAAAGCCGAGGGTCAGGGCCGAGTCGAGCAGGCTGGTTCCGCCGGCGACGGTGGCGGCTGCGCCGATGCCCACCACGAACGCGCCCAGACCGAGGAAGAGCCAGGTGCGGCGGCTGACCGGCAAGGTGCAGAGGCCGATGGCCATCAGGCTGCCCAGGGCGATGCCGTCCAGATGAATGAGCGTGTGCGTGGGCGTGAGCCAGCCGGGGTGGATCTGGCGCATGACCGGGCACATCGCCAGGACGCCCGTGAGCAGCGCGGCCAGCATCCACGGGCGGCGCAGCCAGCGGACCAGCGGCGCCCAGAAGAAGTAATACTGCTCCTCGATGGCCAGCGCCCAGGTGGGGCCGATGGCGGCGGGCAGGTTGAGATGAAAGAGGTTCTGTACGAAGAAGAGGTAGGCGAGCCAGGGAGCGGCCTTGACCGCCGGCCAGGTTTCCATGCCGACGAACCAGTGGGCCTGCCAGTAGCAGACGAAGAGCACCAGCAGGTAAACAGGCCAGATGCGCAGGACGCGGCGGGCGTGAAAGCTGTGGAAGTAGTCGGGCTTGGCGCGGGCGCCCAGCAGGCCGGTGGTGATGAGAAAGCCGGAGAGCGAGAAGAAGACGATGACGCCGGACCAGCCCCAGAGGCTCCCGTAGTGAATCCAGGTGCCGACCAGGCGCGGGTTGCAGTGGTAAAGGACGACGGCGAGGATGGCGATGCCGCGCAGGCCGTCGAGTTCGGGGATGAAGCCGGGGAGCCAGGCGGGGCGGTGGATGGGCGAGGCGGGAGTCAAAAGGCGCGTCCGGATTTGGAATTCAGGCTGAAATCGAAACTAACATAGGCGGGCCGGGGCGAGCCACGCTGCGGACGGCAGGAGGTCCGCCGCCCGCGGCAGGAGCTATCAGCCGGCGGCCAGTTGCTTGGCGCGCTCGGTGGCGCGCATGACGGCCTTGATGAGGGTGACGCGGAGACCGCCTTCTTCGAGTTCGAGGATGCCGTCGATGGTGCAGCCTGCGGGGGTGGTGACGGCGTCCTTGAGCAGCGCCGGGTGGTAGCCGGTTTCGAGCACCATCTTGGCCGCGCCGAAGGTGGTCTGGGCGGCCAGTTGCGTGGCCACGTCGCGCGGCAGGCCCACCTTGACGCCGGCCTCGGCCAGGGCCTCGATGATGATGTAGATGTAAGCCGGGCCGGAGGCGGAGAGGCCGGTGACGGCGTCCATGTGCTTCTCGTCGACGACGACGGTGCGGCCGACGGTCTCGAAGATGCGCTGGGCCAGCTCCATCTGCGCGGGCTTGACGAAGCGGCCGCGGCAGAGGCCGGCTGCGCCGGCGCCCAGGGCCGAGGGCGTGTTGGGCATGGCGCGGATGACGGCGATCTCGATGCCCGCGGCCTCCTCGATGGCGCGGGTCTTGACCGAGGCGGCGAAGGAGATCAGCGTCTTGGCCGTGGTGAGCGCGGGGCGGATCTCGGCGATGAGGTCGGGCACCTGGAAGGGCTTGACGCCGAGCAGGATCAGGTCGGCCTGGCGGGCGGCCTCGAGGTTGTCGGTCGAGACGTCCACGCCCCACTGCGTGCTCAGCGCGACGGCGCGCTCGGCGTGGGCGACGGTGCCGTGAATCTGGTCGGGGGCGAAGAGGTTCTGCTTCAGGAAGGCCTGCAGCAGGATGCCGCCCATCTTGCCGGCGCCGAGGACGGCGACGTGGAGGTGGGGAAGTTGCGCGGGAACTTCAGTGGTCTCAACGGCAATCTCCGCCATGGTTCGCCTCTTTCCGGAGTGGAGTGGTGTTACTTGTCAGCATAGCAGCGGGCGAGAGGAATGCACTAAGGAAGCTCCGAACAAGAGTCGAGAAGCGAGAGAGGCATCCCTCAGGGGCTATAGCGGTTTCGGAAGGGCTGTATCCAGGAAGCAGGTCACTCAAGTGGCTTCTTCCCCAAGAAAACGCCACCTTGCAAGAACCTTGAAAGGGCACACAAACTCCGAAACCGCTCCAAAGCCCTGCTCATTTGAAGCTGCTTGCGGCACGACTGAAGCCGTGCCCCTTCCAAGCCAAGATCCGACCGTTCTTGTGGCGGACTGCACCAGGGGCAGCCAAGGCTGACCGGGCTATTTCGGCTGCGCCGGCTTCTGGTCGTCGGGCTTCTGGCTGTCGATCCAGGCGTCGATGCGGTCGCTGAGCACGTCGAGGGGCAGGGCGCCGGAGTCGAGGACCTGGTCGTGAAAAGCGCGGAGGTCGAAGTTCGAGCCAAGAGCCTTCTGGGCGCGGTCGCGGAGTTCGAGGATCTTGAGCTGGCCGATCTTGTAGGCGGTGGCCTGCGAGGGCCAGGCGATGTAGCGGTCGACCTCGGCCTGGATGCTGGTCTCGTCGATGGCCGAGTGTGCGTGGAAGAAGTCCACCATCTGCTGCCGCGTCCAGTGCTGGGAGTGGACGCCGGTGTCGACGACCAGGCGGATGGCGCGCCAGATGTCGGCCTCCAGACGGCCGTAGTCCGAATAGGGGTCCTGGTAGAAGCCCACGTCCTTGCCCAGACGCTCGGCGTAGAGCCCCCAGCCCTCGATGTAGGCGGTGAAGCGCTCGTGCTTGCGGAACTCGGGCAGGCCGTCGAGCTCCTGCGCGATGGAGAGCTGCAGATGATGGCCCGGCAGGCCCTCGTGGTAGGCGATCGCCTCCACCGCGTAGAGGTTGCGATCGGCTGCGTTGTAGGTGTCGATGCGCAGGCGGCCAGGGCGGGAGCCGTCGGGCGTGGCGGCCTCGTAGTAAGCCGGGGCGGAGGACTTCTCGAGGAAATCGGGGACGGCGGCCACCTCGAAGGGCGCCTTGGGCAGGCGGCCGAAGAGCTGCGGCAGCTTGGCCTGCATGGGGCCCAGGTAGCCGCGGTAGGCGTCGAGCAGGCCATCGCGGGTGGCGCCGCGGAGCTTGGGGTTGGCCTTGAGGCTGGCGCGGAAGCTGGGCAGGTCCTCAAAGCCGAGCTTCTGGGCGATGGCCAGCATGGCGGCCTCGTCGCGCTGGACCTCGTCGAGGCCGATCTGGTGAATCTGGGCGGCGGTCAGGTTCGTGGTGGTGGTGCGGCGCAGCAGGAGCTGGTAGAGGGCAGCGCCGTCGGGCAGCGCGGAGATGCCCGGCTCGGTGCGGCAGGCGGGGATGTAGCTGACCTCAAGGAAGCGGGCGAAGCGGAGGTAAGCCGGCAGCACCTCCTTGGCGATGGCGTCGAGCATCGCGGAGCGGATGCGCTCCTGCTCCTCGGGCTTGACGGTGGCCGGAAAGCTCTTGAGCGGGGCGGCCAGCGGCGACTCCTCGGGCTTCTGGCCGGCCAGTTGCTTCACCTGTTCGAGGACCTTCTCCATCAGGTAATGGGGCGGCGTGCGGTGATCGTCCATGCCGATGGACATATTGGCGGCCACCTGGTCGAAGGCGTGGGGGATCAGGTGCAGGCGGGCGATCCAGTCGTCGTAGTCCTTCGCCTCCTTGAAGCTGAGCTGGGCCGCGAGGTTGGGATAGGTGGTGTGGATGCCGCCCATCTGGTTGACGGGCATCTCCCACTCCTTGAAGGCGGCGGCTTCCTGGTCCTCCTCGAACTGGCGCAGCAGCAGATCGTGCGAGAGCTTCTCCTGCTCGGTCAGGCCGGCGGTGTCGATGGCCGCAAGACGAAGAAGATAGTTCTGCTCGTGGGCCAGCCACTCGTTGTGCGCGCGCACGGAGTGGTCGGTGAGCTTGTCGTTCCAGCGCTTGTCGCCCATCCGCGAGGCCATCTCCGGCGACCGCTCCAGCCGCTCCTCCCACACCTCTTTGAAGAGCGCATCGAGCGCCTTGCGGCGGTCCTCGAGCGTGACGGGCGCGGGCGGCAGGCCAGGCGCGGGAGGCGCGGCGGCGGTGAGCTTCTGCGCGCTCAGTGCGGGCGCAAACGAAACGGCAACAAGGGCAAGCAGGGCAAGTCTCTTCAAAGCGGAAGCAACCTCAACGTGAAATCGGGCCTGCAATGAGTGTAGTCGAGGGGGCGCGGACCGGTTGGCGCTGCTGGTTAGGCGCTGGCAATCGCACGAAGCGAAGCCCAGTCCTTCGAATGCGCAAATTGCCCTCATTTCGATTGCAGCCGCTTCAGGTCGCTTAAAGCCGCTTCAGGTCCCGGAGGGACCGTCGGAGATTAGCCCAGGGTGAAACCCTGGGAACTCGGCAAACGGAAGGTTTGCGCCTTGGAGGGGCGCTGGAAACCGGCTCCAACGACCGCCAAATGCATTCATGCAATTGCCAATCCCGCCACACACAAACACGAACTGGGCTTACAATCGGCCCATGCCGCGTCGAATGTGGTTCGCTGCATTGAATGCCGGGCTGTCGGTACTACTCACCGGCTGCCCAACCGTTGCCTCTGCTCAGGACAAGCAGAGCGCGAGTGTGCTCGGTGAGCACTGCAACCTGACCGTCTTCGGCGAGAAGGACACGGCCAAGTTCCTCGCCTTCGACCGCGACCTCCGCGCGGCCATCGGGCGCCGGGACACGGCGAAGTTGGCCCTGCTGATCAACTTTCCCCTGCGCGTCAACGATGACGGGGGGTCGGTCTTCATTCACGATGCGCGCTCGCTGGACGGCGAGTACGAGAAGGTATTCCCGCCGCCGATCCGGCGCGCGATCCTTGCCTCGACGCACGACACAATCTGGTGCGATTACTCGGGCATTGCCTATGGTGTGGACCGGCTCTGGGTGGACGTGACAGACAAGGGATTCTTCCTGGCCAGCGTGAATCTGACGAGCACCAGGAAGGCCACACCACCGAGGAAGCGCAAGATCGACCTGGCCTGTCACACGGACGCGCTGCGTATCGTGATCGACCGCGCAAGCGACGACTCGGCACGCTACCGTGCGTGGAAGCTGACTGGTTCGCTCAGCGAAAAGCCGGCAACCGAGATCGAAAAAGGTTCAGGAAAGATCGAGGGCACGGGTCCATGCGCACACTGGGAGTGGAATTTCAAAGGGGCACAGAGTCAGATTCTGGTAATGGAGCCCGGCTGCTATGGCGAAGTGGAGCCGCCCCATGGCGCACAGGCAGAGATCGTTGTGACGGGCGCAGACGGAAACGAAAAGTCGCAATGGTGCTTCTGAGGCGAACCTATGCCGCGGGCTTGTGGCTTTCGGCCGGGTCGGCCTCGGGCCGGACGACGGGGGGCGTGCTCAACACAGCCTGCAACTCGGACGGAAGCGCGGAGAATGGGACCGTGCGGGCAAAGTCCTCTTTGGTCCATTCCCTCACTTCGCCCTCATCATCCGGCAATGGTTTTCTGCATGCCATGCTTCCGCGCCTTCCTGTCGTTGGGCTTCCGGAAGCTGATACCGATTGTAGCCCGGTTTCGGGATTGTGGCGCCGGGATCCAAAGCTGACCGGGAACAACAAAGCGCGCCGCGGAGCCATCCGGGCGCGCTTTGCTGGTTTGCGCAGAGTCAGGGGGAAAGGATGGCTTCGTTGCCCAGGATGCGATAGAGGGTGGAGCGGCTGATGCCGAGCTGGCGGGCGGCGCGAAGCTTGTTGCCGCGGTTCAGGTCGAGGACGTACTGGACGTGGTTGCGGATGACGGCGTCGAGTGCGAGCGAGTCGACGCGGACGGCGAGCGGCAGCTCCTGTTGAGCGGCGGGCTGGGCGCTGGGCAGGGCCAGGTCGTCGGGGCGGATGATGGCGTTGACGGCTTCGAGCAGAGCGGATTCGAGCACCGCTGCCAGTTCGCGCACGTTGCCCGGCCAGGCGTGCTGCAATAGGCG
>JBAVMZ010000157.1:0-35756 GCA_049690595.1 Occallatibacter sp.
TCCCCGCCCTCTCGCTCGGCGCCGGCGGCGAAGGCGGCGGCGCGCATACGCTGGCCGAATGGTACTCGGACCGCAACCGCGAAATCGGGCTCAAGCGCGTTCTGCTGCTCGTTCTGGCCATGCTCGAGTGGGCCGCCGAGCAGTAACCCCCGCCGCCCTTCTGCTACACTCCGCCCATGCGCCCCCTCGCCGCATTTCTTCTCGCCACTCTTGCAGCATCTCCCCTGCTTTCCGCCCAGACCCGCCCGGCGCACCCCGCCCCGGCCCGCAAGCGCGCGCCCGCCGCCGTGCCCTCCACCGTACCCGAAGTCGTCTTCTTCAACGCCGTCATCTACACCGGCGAGGGCTTCGCCGAGGATAAGCCACGGACCGTGCAGGCCATGGCCATCGGGGGCGGCAAGGTGCTGGCCGTCGGCACGAATGAGGAAGTGACGCGACTGGCCGGCCCCGGCACCCGCCTGCGCGACGTCAACTCGGCCAACACCAGCACCTTCCTCTTTCCCGGCTTCAACGACTCCCACACCCACCTGGGCGGCGCCGGCCGCACCAAGCTCAATGTCGACCTCACCGGCGTCAAATCCCTCGCCGCCATGCTGGCCAAAGTAGAAGCCTTCGCCAAGGCCGCACCCGCCGGCCACTGGCTCACCGGCGGCAACTGGGACCACACGCTCTGGCCCGGCCAGACGCTGCCCACCCGCCAGGATCTCGACCGCGCGACCGGCAACCACCCCGCCCTCCTCGGCCGCATCGACGGCCACATCGCGCTGGCCAACACCGCCGCGCTCCGGGCCGCGGGCATCACCGGCAAGACGAAGGCGCCGCAAGGCGGGGCGATCGACCTCGACGCCAACGGCGAGCCCACCGGCATCCTGCGCGAGGGCGCGCAAGACCTGGTCGACAAGATCATCCCCGCGCCAACGGCCGAAGAGCGCCGCAAGGGCGACGAGTTGGCCATCGACGACGCGCTCAGCCACGGCGTCACCAGCGTCCAGGACTTCAGCGACTGGCAGGATTTCCTCGTCTTCGAACAAATGGAAAAGAAAGGCAACCTGCACCTGCGCATCTCCGAGTGGCTGCCCTTCGCCGCGCCGGTGGAGAAGTTGAGGCAGATGCGCGCGCACCACGATCCCAACGATCCCCTGCTCCACACCGGGATGTTGAAGGGCTTCATGGACGGGTCGCTCGGTTCCCGCACGGCCGCCATGAAAGCGCCCTTCGCCGACGATCCCGGCAACACCGGCCTGGCGCAGTACACGCAGGCGCAACTCAACAAAATGGCCGTAGAACGGGCGCAGGCCGGCTTCCAACTCGGATTCCATGCGATCGGGGACAAGGCCGCGGCCATGGCGCTGGAGGCATTCTCGCAGCCCGGCGTCCGGGCCACGGCGCGCAATCGCATCGAGCACGCCCAGGTCGTCGACCCGGCCGACATCCCGCGCTTCAAACAGCTGGGCGTCATCGCCTCCATGCAGCCCAACCACCTGCTGACCGATATGAACTGGGCCGAGGCGCGCCTGGGACCGAAGCGCGCCGCCTACTCCTATGCCTGGAAGGCCTTCCTCGACGCCGGCGTGCCGCTGGCCTTCGGCACCGACTATCCGGTCGAACCCATCACGCCCTTCCGCGGACTCTATGCCGCGGTGACCCGCATGAGCGAGGACGGCAAGCGCAGCTACTACCCGGAGAACAAGCTCACCCGCGGCCAGGCCCTCTACGCCTACACCCAGGGCTCGGCCTTCGCCGAGTTCGCCGAGAAACGCAAAGGCAAGCTGGCGCCCGGCTACGACGCCGACTTCATCCTCGTCGACCGCGATCTCTACAAGACAGCCCCATCTTCCCTCCTCTACGCCACCGTCCAGGGCGCCTGGGTCGCCGGCCAGGAGGTCTACTCGGGCGGCCAGTAACGCACGGCTGTTCTATTCTTATTCCCGACTGCATAGGACCGCAGCCGCGCCGCGCCGGTAACGCGCCCAGGAGCCCCCCATGCCCGAATCCACAGCCCAGACCCTCGAACGCGTCGGCCTCATTCCCGTTCTCCGCGCCCGCAACGCAGGCCAAGCGCACGCCGTAGTGCGGGCGCTGATGGCCGGCGGCGTTACTGTCGTCGAGGTCACGATGACCGTCCCCGGCGCCGTCGATCTTCTCAAGGAACTCAAAGCCGAATTCGGCGCGAAGCTCCTGCTCGGCTCCGGCACCGTGACCACCGCCCGCCAGGCCGAGGCCACCATCGAAGCCGGCGCCGAGTTTGTCGTTAGCCCGAGTCTCCACCCCGAGGTCATCGCCGCCACCAAGGCCGCCGGCAAGCTCTCGATCCCCGGCGCGTTGACACCAACCGAGATCGTCACCGCCTGGAACCTCGGCGCCGACTATGTGAAGGTCTTTCCGTGCTCGGCCGTGGGCGGCGCCAGCTACCTCAAGTCGCTGCTGGCCCCATTCCCCCACCTCAAGCTCATCCCCACCGGCGGCGTCACGCTCGAGACGGCGGCCGGCTTCCTCAAGGCCGGCGCCCGCGCCCTCGGCGTCGGCGGCGACCTGGTCAACCTGGCCGCCATCGACGAAGGCGCGCCGGAGAAGATCACCGCTGTCGCTCAGGCGTATCTCAGGATCGTTGCCCAGGCGCGGTTGTAAGCCCGCTCATAAGCGCGGCTGCCAGTGCTGCTGCCGCACAACCCTGGCGCCCGCGCTATACTTCCCCCTGCCATGAAATCCGCACTCCCCGACTCCGCCGAAGCACCCCAACCCTTCCGCCTCGACGGCCGCCACGCTCTCGTCACTGGGGCGGCAAGCGGCATTGGTGCAGCCACCGTCCGCGAACTGGCCCGCGCCGGCGCCGTGGTCTGGATCGCCGACATCGACCTCATCGGCGCCGAGGCCCTCGCCGCCCAACTACCTGCCACCCGGGTGGTCCACCTCGACGTCACCAGCCCCACTTCCATCGCCGCCACGGCCGCGCGCCTGGGCCGGCTCGACATCCTGGTCAACAACGCCGGCGTCGGCCATGTCGGCTCCATCGAGACCACCGAACCCGCCGACTTCGACCGCATCATCGAGGTCAACGTCCGCGGCGTCTACCTGGTCACGCGCGGCCTGCTGCCGCTGCTGCTCGCCTCCGAAGCCGAAACCGGCCACCCCGGCACGATCGTCAACATCGCCTCGGTCGCCGGCCAAGTCGGCATCCGGCAGCGCTTTGCCTACTGCGCCAGCAAGGGCGCCGTGCTGGCCATGACCCGCCAGCTCGCCGTCGAGTACCCCAAGACCCTGCGCGTCAACGCCGTCTGCCCTGGCACCGTGGAGACGCCCTTCGTCGAGGGCTTCCTCGAAAAGTTCCACAAGCACAACAAGGAGGAGGTCCGCGCTGAGCTGCGCGCGCGCCAGCCCATCGGCCGCCTCGGCCGCCCCGAAGAGGTCGCCTCCATGGTCCGTTATCTGGCCAGCGACGAGGCCGCCTTCGTCACCGGCGCGGCCTTTGCTCTCGACGGCGGCTGGACCGCCGCCTGACCCGCCCGCAGCGCACCCCCACCCCCCAGGAGGATTCCTTTGAAGCTCGTCAGTTATTCCGTTGACGGCCTGCCACAGCAGGCAGGTGTTCTGGAACCGGCATACCGCAGTGAGCCGGGTGGCCCCCTCGACGTGGTCTCCTTCGGCATGAGCGGCGAGGTCCAGGTGGAAGACGTGATCGCCTCCGGGCACACCACGCATGGAGCCTTCGTCGGCCGCTCCACTTGCGAGGTCCACCGGCTGAGCGAGGTCCGCCTGCACGCCCCGCTCCAGCGCCCGCCGCGCATCTTCGCCATCGGCCTCAACTACCGCGACCACGCCATCGAATCCGGCATGGCCATCCCCACCACGCCCGTGGTCTTCTTCAAGCTCCAGACGGCCATCGCCGGCCCCGGCCAGCCCATCGTGCTGCCGAAGAACTCGTCGCAGGTGGATTACGAGGCCGAGATGGCCTTTGTTATTGGCAAGGGCGGCTACCGCATCCCGGCTTCGGCCTGGCGCGAGCACGTCTTCGGCTACACCATCGTCAACGACGTCAGCGCCCGCGACATCCAGCTCGCCACCTCGCAGTGGACCATGGGCAAGAGCTTTCCCACCTTCTGCCCCATCGGCCCGGCCATCGTCACTGCCGACGAGATCGCCGACCCGCACGCGCTCGACATCCGCCTCGACATCGACGGCGTCGAGCACCAGCACTCGAACACCCGCGAGCTGATCTTCAAGGTTCCCGAGCTTGTCGAGTACCTCTCGTCCATCGTGCCGCTGCTGCCCGGCGACGTGGTCTCCACCGGCACGCCCTCCGGCGTGGGCCTGGGCCGCACCCCGCAGCGCTGGCTCCGGCCCGGCGAAACCGTCACCATTACCATTGAGGGCCTCGGCTCGCTGACCAACCCCGTCGTCGCCGAGTGAGCCGCCGCGCAGCGCAATTGCAGGAAGAAGCCGATCCCGGTAAAAGGTGGGTCTTGAATGGGCGCGGCTTCAGAGGCTGCGGAATCGCTCCACCGAAGCCGTGTCTTGAAAGGGCACGGCTTCAGCCGTGCCGATGACGCCGGCAGAATCTGTTGGGCTTCAGCCCCTGAGGGAGGGTTCCAAACGATGAAAGACGTCCCTCGGCGGCTAAAGCCGGTCCATCGGTTGCATCGTCTTGCGGCACGGCTGAAGCCGTGCCCTTTCAATGCAGTTGCCCAATTGGGCTCACGCGTCTCCATGCGATTGCCCTGAGACGTTGCGGCCCTCTCAAGGACGCCTGCCGGCGCGCTGCCATAATCGAATCAGATGAAGCTGCGCGCCTATCTGCTGATGCTCTTCGTGGTTGCCGTCTGGGGCTCGTCGTTCGTGATCGTCAAGGCCGCGCTCGGCGACGCCACCCCCGCGGCCTTCAACGCCATCCGCATGGCGCTGGCGACGGCGGTGCTGGCCGTGGTCTACCGCAAGGCGTGGCGCGGCATGACGGCATGGGAGGTGGGCGCGGGCGCGGTGGTGGGCCTGTTCCTGGCCGTGGGCTACGAGTTCCAAACCACCGGCCTGGCGCGCACCACGCCGTCCAAGTCGGCTTTCATTACGGGGCTGCTGGTGGTGCTGGTTCCGCTACTCTCGCTCATTCCGGGCGTGCATCCGCCGGGGGCGCGGCGGCCGGGCTGGAGCGGATTTGCCGGCGCGGGGCTGGCCTTTCTTGGGATCGTATTGCTCACCGCACCGGCGCGCCAGCCGGGCGCATCGCTCGTCTCACTGCTGCCAGACTTCGGCTCCATCAACCTGGGCGACGTGCTCACCCTCGGCTGCGCGCTGGGCTTCGCCTTCCACTGCATCGCGCTCTCGCACACCTCGCCGCGCATCGGCTTTCAGCGGCTGGCCGTTCTGCAAGTGGGCTTCAGCGCCCTCTTCCTCACGGCGGGCCTGCCGCTGATCGAGCAGCCGCATGTGCACTGGACGCCGCGGCTCTGGTTCGCGCTGGCCTTCTCCGCGCTGCTTTCGACGGCCGCGGCCTTCTCCATTCAGAGCTGGGCGCAGAGCGTGCTGCCGCCCACGCACATGGGCATCCTGCTCACGCTGGAGCCGGCCTTCGCCTGGGTCACGTCGTTCCTCGTAATGGGCGAGCGCCTCGCCGCCGTGCCCGCCGTGGGCGCGCTGCTCATCCTCGCCGGCATCGCGCTGACCGAACTCGCGCCGCAGCCTCATGCGCCTTCGGCACATGAGGCGTGAGGGCAGGGGCGAGGCGGGCGGCGGAAATGGTGACCACTGGCGACATTCCGTTCCTTATCAAGGTAGTCCGACCGGTCAGCACCGTTGAGAATCGCCTTCACAGATTGGCAACCTGGTTCAGCAAGCCGGTGCAGCGGACGGAAACGACACCTCATCGCGCATAATAGTACTTGATGGCAACTGCTGCGCAGTTTCGTTGGGAACGTGAGCTCAGTGAGAGCTTCCAGGAGTCCGCTCGTCCCAGTCTTTGGAGCCGTCGCAAAGGCGGGACTTGGGTTCTTGCGCGGGAAAGCGCCTGTTCTGAAGGCCGGGCCGACCTGGTATGGGGAAGGTTCGAAGAGGCCCGCTCCCTTGGAGAGTTGCGTTGCCACGCAGGTCTGCTCCAGAACCTTACATGCAGCCGCGTTTTGGCAGTCCTGTACCGGGAGGCGGGGCTGCGCGCGGAGGATCTTCGCAGAAGAGTTGGAGTTTCCCGTCCGGTCCTCCAGAAATGGCTTCATGCGCTGGTCGAAGCCGGCCTGATCGAGAGGGATGCCGGGGATTCTTATAGCTTAATCGCGCCGCGAAAAATACCTAAGGCAGAGATATGCTCCTTTGAACTCAAGTTGAAGAATTGGCAGCGCGCACTCTACCAGGCGACTCGATACCGGAGCTTTTCCCAGCGGGTGTTCGTTGTCATGCCGCCGAGTCCGGCGGAACTGGCCTGCAGACACAAGGATCTCTTCAAGAACGCAAATGTCGGCTTAGTTTCGCACGACACCTCCGGCCAGTCCCGGATACTTGTGCGGCCGAAAACACGACGGCCCCACGCGACCTATAGAACCATCATGGCGATTGGTATGCTTAGCGCTTCCAACTTCAAAGCGTGATAATGTCGCGGAGTTTGTTTATGGCCTCGGCCCATTGGTCAAGGTGGTTTGAACGTGTCTGACTTCCAAAGATGATTCCATCTTCTTCCATCGAGACGTACAGCTCCTTTGCCTCGGTCATCTTCTCCTCCATGGTGCTGACATCGGAGACGACATCACCGCTGAGCTCCCCGTCCATGAGATGCAGAGACTCCCAATGATGAAGCTCGGAAGTTTGCTGATTCCAGTTCGATTCTTCCGGGCTCTCCGCCTCTGTGATGACGGAGTCTAGAGACACACCAGACAGCGCATCATCTAGCCTGTCGACTTCGTGAATCTGCTGTAGCTCACTAAGGAGAATGGAGTTCAAAAGAGGCAGCGATGTATAACGGAGCCGTGGAGCTTGTCCACCTGGCTTTTGCTTTGTGAACGCCCGCTTGTGGAACTGTCGGAGACCTTGGCTCCATCCGGTCGCGTAAGCGGAACTCCCGACAGCGCGATAAAGAATGCCGCAGAAATCCGAGTAGCCGTTGACAACCTCAAGGCCATTGATGTGTCCCAGAACATATGACATGTATAGGGCGTTCGCAAGTCGCTCGGGGTCAAATATCTGTGAGTACGACCGCTCCGCGCGAGAGATTACGACGTACAAGCCGAAGACGTTCTCCCAAGAGGTGACCTGATCCAAGAACGCTTCGAGTTCAACGCGCGAGCCTAAGGCCTCCTCACCAATGACAAAGCTCAGCAGCAGTGGGGGCGCACTAGGCAGGCCCGCATGGAAGTCGAGTGATGCATCCGCCAGATTTAGAGCAGTTTGATACCAGTTGCTGCTGAATGACTCGAAAATGACGGTCGGGGACAGTAGACGGTCGGGCTGAAGACCGAGCTCGAAATCGAGTGTACTCTTCACATAGGCCCCGAGCTTCTTGATGCCGACAAAGTCAGCCGCTGTTCTCGCCGCCTTGTAATAGGGATAATCCGGAAGGTGGCGATCGTTGGCCGGCATGATCGTGGACACATGGAACTGCGGGTCAAAAAGGATCTGGCCGTTCTTTTCGCGAACTACTTCGACGCAAGATTCGATATTCTCGCGCTTTTCACTCCTTGCGCCGAACACCACTCCATCGATAAAGCCTCCATCGAGCGCCACGTCGATCTTATCCGATTTTCCGTGCCCATGCTGCGCGAAAAGAGCCATCTTGCCTCCTAAAGAGAACTCAGAGCATCAAGAACCTGAGCCATCCTGCGATAGCGCAAGTGTGGGTATTTGCCCATCATCCGTAGGATGATCCGATCAAGAGCGGACGGAATCGCCGGGTTAATTGAGCTTGGCGCAGGGGGATTGAATTTGGATATCCTTGTATACAGGTGCGCCATGCTCTTTGTGGCCGAGAGAAATGGATGCTGCCCGGCGGCAGCCTCGTATAGGGTCACGCCGAGCGCGAACATGTCGGAGCGAAAGTCCATGACCCGTCTGCTAGTGTAGTCGAATTGTTCCGGACTGAAGTACGCCATTGTCCCGACAAGAAAGCCTGCACTGATCGACTCTCCAGCTACATCAAAAGCAAGTCCGGTGTCCAACAGTACGAAGTCGCCCGGCCCGCTACGCCTCATGATGTTGCTCGGCTTAATGTCCCGATGTATCTTCCCCAGCGACCACAACTCCTCAATAGACAAGCTCATCTGTTGAGCCAAACGGATGAGCGAATCAACTTGGAGTGGCCCTTCTCGAAGCAGAGCCTCAGCCAAGTTCTGGCCATCGATGAATTCCTCGGAGAAATAGAGGAGATTCTGGCCCGAAAGCGCGGTTGTACTGAGATCTATGGGCCCAGGTTTGACAATATACGGCGAGGTGCACTCCTTCATGATTGCCGTCTCTCGCCTTGCCCGTAGAACGGTATCGTCAGCATCGGCAGCGCCCGGGTCGAAATCATCCGGCAAAGATGCGATTTTGAGGGCAAACACGTCCTGTGCAAGACGGACCCGGTAAACGACCTTCTGGCCTCCCGCGCCGACCCTGATAATATCGGAACTCCCGGGAATCAATCTCCCGATGTCTGCTTCGCTAATTATTGGCAGTGCCATGCCCAAAAGGATACATCATCGGGTGCCGAGGAGGGCCCCCAGACTGCACGCTGGTCGTAGATTGGCGGGTGGCCCACATCTGGCCACAAGCATTGGGTGCCCCAGGTCTCAATTTTGAGACCTGGGAGTCCGCGAACGCCGACGAGCCTGCGCGCCTAACCCTCAACTGGCCACGGGATTCCTTCGGAGAGAGTCTACACCCGTCCATGCCGTGTGGCTGGGCTGAGTTTTCCGAGGGCTGCGAGGTATACAAGCCGGACGGTCAAGGTCCGTGCTTTCCCAGGTCTCAAAATCGAGACCTGGGGCACCCAGCTTTTGCGCCGGTATGCGGGCCACCCGCCTGATCCCTGCCCCCTATCTCGGTGCGGGGTCGGCGGAGTCGGCTAGGGCGTAGGCGAGGACGGCGACCAGCGCGGCGTTCTGGTTGAAGGTGCGGGGGTCTACCTTGTCGAAGGTGTCGGCGGCGGTGTGGTGGTAGTTGAAGTAGGTTCGGGAGTCGAAGATGGGGGCGAAGCTGGGGACGCCGGCGCGGGTGAGGCCGTCGACGTCCTCGCCGACGCCCTGCGACTCGGTGAGCGAGCCGGCGCCGAAGGAGTCGAGCACGCCGGCGACCGGGCGCAGCCACTGGCGCAGCTCGGGCTTGCCGGCCACGTAGATGCCGGTGGGGTGGTCGCAGCCGAGGTCGGCCTCGATGGCGCCGATGTGGCTGGGGAACTTGTCCTTGTGTTCTCGGTTGTAAAACTCCGCGCCCTCGCCGCCCTGCTCCTCGGCCATCCAGGCGATGAAGCGCACGGTGCGGCGGGGGCGGATGCCGAGTTGCTTGAGCAGGTGAATGGCCTGCATGGAGACGGCCACGCCCGCGCCGTCGTCGATGGCGCCCGTGCCCAGGTCCCAGGAGTCGAGATGGCCGGAGACGACGACCACCTGCTCGGGGTGCTCCGAGCCCTTCCAGTCGGCGATTACGTTGAAGCTGTCGGCCTTGCCCAGGTCTTGCGGGGTCAACGTGAGGTGCATGGCGACCGGACCCTGGCTGGCGAGGTTCTGGAGCAGGTCGGCGTCCTCGGCGGCGAGGGCTGCGGCGGGAATCCGGGGCAGGCTGGGGTCGTAGGCGGTGAGGCCGGTGTGCGGCAGGCGATAGTCGGCGCCGCCGGCCCCTCGCTCCGCAGCTGGGTTGAGTACCTTTCCGGAAGGTACACGTCGGCGCTCACATACATTTCCGATGCCAGAGTACGAGTCGGCGACGAACCTATCCTGGACGCGGTCGAGGCACTGGCATCCATTCAGTTTGAAGAACCCGGCGTGCACATTCCACGGATCGAAGCGCTGGCTCAGCGCTCGCCCCATCAACCCGTTGTACGCGGGGCCCTGGGGTATGCCTATGCGGCGGATGGCCAAACGCAGAAAGCGCGTGCGCTGCTCGCTTCCCTCAAGCAGGTCAAGGAGGGCGACGGATACCGCGCGCCCTACGCAAACGCTCTGATTGAGATCGGATTGAATCAGGTTCGGCCCGCCATCGAGTCCCTTGAGGAGTCGTATCGCGGCGGTTCCATGTGGAGCCTCGGTTTTCTTTCCGACCCCATTCTGGCCCCCCTGAAAGACAATCCGGACTACCGGACATTTCTGCGCCAGCTCAGCTACCCGGCCAGAGAGGGAACAGGCAATCCGAAACCGCTCTAAGACGCATCTGCCCGGAAAATGAGTTGCCTCTCCTCTTCGCTCAACCATGCCGACTGCAGCCGTACCGGATCGCTGCTGAGGCCTGCCAGTAACAGGTCGCCCCTCCCCAGCAAGTGCTCCGCTCCGGGCTGATCGATCAGCACTCCGGAATCCACGCGGGTAGACACTCTCAGCGCGATCTTCCCCGGCAGATTCGCTTTCAGATTCCCGCTGACCACCTGGCGGCTTGGCCGCTGCGTGGCCAGGATCAGATGAATTCCGGCGGCGCGGCCGACCGCGGCAATGCGAATGAATCCCTGTTCGAACTGGTCGCGCTGCTTTCTGCCGCCCGCCAGCAACAACTCGGCGAACTCGTCCACGACCATGACCACTCGCGGGAGGGTCTGCCCGGTCTTCTGCCGGTACTGCTCCAGGTTGTCCGCGGCCGCCTGTTTCAGAAGGCCGTTCCGCCGCGACATTTCCTCGATCAGATCCTCGAGGAGAGAAAGCACGGCGCTGTCGGGCGAATCGATGAGCGCATCGGGCCGCCACAGGAATGGCGATCCAGCCAACTCAGGAAAAGCATTCCGTTTCGGGTCCACCACGGCAAGCCGCAAGGTCTCCGGGGTGTGGGTCACCAGCAGGCTGGCCACGGCGGCCCGCAGCCACTCGGTCTTGCCGCTGCCCGTGCCGCCGCCGACGAGCACGTGCGGACACTCCCGCGCCAGATCGAGAAAGTGGAGTCTTCCCCTCAGGTCGACGCCGGCAAGCACGCGCGCCGCTCCGCCTTCTGTCGCGGCTGAATGGAGTTGGGCGCGCAGGCTGCCGAACGAAACGATTTCGCGCTTCAGCCTCTGCACGTCTACGGCGATCCTGCCTTCGACGCGGTGAATGATCGGCTCCTGCGCGAGTCCCAGGCGCATCTGCAATTCGGCGCCGCGACGCTCGATTTTGCTTACGGTGACGCCCCGGTAGGGTTCGAGAAGAAAGCGCACGAATGTGGGACCCACCTGCGGTTCGCCGGCCAACTGAGCCTCCGCACCGTACTCCCGCAAGGCTCGCTCCAGCTTCCTCCCCATCTCCGTCTCTTCGTCGCCCGGTCTTCGCGGCCACTCTCC
The DNA here is from genome assembly GCA_049690595.1 of Occallatibacter sp. GTDB lineage: Bacteria > Acidobacteriota > Terriglobia > Terriglobales > Acidobacteriaceae > Telmatobacter. The sequence continues at coordinate 11,408 of JBAVMZ010000157.1, forward strand.
CGTGAGGTTCGGCCCTTCGCTGGTCATGCCGGCCTGTTCGGCGGGGGAGACTCCGGCGAGGGCTCCAATCAGAGCGGTCAGCGGGGGACGAGCCTGCTCCATCGCCGCTCTCTCGAAGAGGATCTCCTCCAGCTCCGGGCCATTTCCGAAGTGGACGAGCGCCGCGGCGCCGCTGCCGCCCAGCAGTTCGTGATAAAGACAGACCTGGGCGGCGTCCGCCTCGGGATGCCCGGCGCCCAGCTTGAACTCCACCGCGCACCACCGTTCCGGTCCGCTGCGCACAAACTGATCCAAACGCCCTGAAACCACCACCGGCCCCGACCACTCCGGCTGGAAGAAGACCTTCTCGACCTCGCATTCGGCCTGGAAGAACGATTCCGCGCCAACCCATTCTTCCCGCTGCCCGTCGTAGCGCAGGCGCCCGCAATCGATGGCCTCGCCGAGCAGCCCGCAAAACCAGTGAACGAACTGCCGCATGCCGCGCCACAGTTTCAGGACGTCCTCGCCGCGATCGGCCAGGGACGGCTGCAACCGGCCGAGCCCCGGGCCAACGACGCTGTCGTAGAGGCACGCAAGCCACTCCTGCTCGTCCACGCTGGAGGTCAGAACGCGCTTCCAGCAGGCAGGGTGGCTCTCGTCCAACGCGCACCGCGCGGCCTCGTGGAAGAGCAGCCCCGCGGCGCTTCCCGCACCTTCCGCCGCGCGTCCGGAGACCCCGAAGATCCTCTGCCGGAGTGCACTGACGGTCACTCGCACCGGTTTATTCGGCATAGTCCGCCCGTTCTTTCGGGGTCGAGGCGACCGCCAGACAGACCACAGGGCAAGAGCCCCCAAACCAGCGAATAGCAAGCGGGTGCGTGCGCGCATAGTCCTCGATCTTCTCCTTCGGCCACGAGGTCGCCTGCGCGGCCTCTGCAACGGACACGATCTTCCGCTGGCTCACCAGGTCCAGCAGCGGGTCCGCATTGGCGTCATCCTGGGGCGCCGCCCATTCGTCCACCAGCGCCGCGGCAAACCGCTGCACCTCGGAGGGCAGATTCTTCCTGAGCCACGCGCGAACCGTCTCCGCCTCCACCGCGTCTCCGTTCGAACTCAGATCGCCGCTGGTGGCCGCCGTCAGCAGTTGGCGCATCGCATCGAGAGCGGCCAGCGCCTCGGCCTCCACGCGCACAACCCGGCCGCCACCCTCCTCGATCTTCTTCAGCCTCTCTCGCGTGGTCCTGGCGTTGGCGGAGATCGGAAGCCGCCCGTCGCGGACCAGGCAAAGCGGCTCGCCGGGCTTCCGCCTTTCCAGAAGATGCTTCAGCGCCGCCGCCAGGCTGGTCATGTTGGTTTGGTTGAGGAAGACGACGCGGATGCGAGATGCGCCGCCCTCGATGGTCAGGCCCACATCGGTGCTCGCTGTTCTTCTTCCCAGCATCTCGAAAGCCACCGGCAGGCTCTGAGCCAGAATCGCGCTCGTCTCCTCATGGGTGCTCCGGGCCTTGCTCCGCGACCAAAACCGCTCGAACTCCGCTTGCAGAAAGACCGGCAGCGGGACAGGTGGCGACGGCACAGTTCCCTGCCATTCGGCAAAGAGCCGCCTCGCCTCGTGGATCAGTTTGCGCGCATTGCAGCTTCCGTGCTGCTCCAGGTAGATAGACCGCAGACTGCTGTCCGGGATTGGGTCCTCGCCGAGAAGTTCCGGCATAAGTTCCAAACGGGAGTCGATCAGAGCGCGGCCCTCCGCCGGCTTCAGGGGCTGAAGGTCGATCGCGCGCTTGCAGATTCGCTGGTAGTTCGACAGCACGGTCCCCTGCAAATCCACCAAGAAGTTCGCAAGAATCGTCGAGATCGTCAGCACGTTTGTGCATCCGTCGATCAGCGAGGCGCCCGCATCGGTAAATCGCGCATAGCTGCCTCCCTGCTGTGCGATGCCGAGCGCTTCCACCTGATCGAAACAAAAAACGACTGGCATGGGCGCGCTCATCCGCGTGATCGCCAGGACCAGGTTCCTGGCATTTGCCTCCGCGTACTCCTCCTCAACTTCCTCCAATCGTTCCGAAGAGAGGTTGAGCCGCTCTAGGTCGGCGTCGGTCAATCCGTCGCCGGCCAGCCATGCCCGGCATAGGCGGCGATCCCGGCCCGCCGAAAAATGCTCCAGCACCTTCGACAAATCCAGCCCCAGGCCGCTGATCTCGGTTGCGTCCAAGGCTGCTTGCAGATCTCCTGAGAAGGGCGCGGCAAAGCGGCCCAGAATCGCATCGAGCGCGCAGCTTCCATCCCCTGCTCTGCGCGTCAGCTCCTCGGCGAAGCGGCGGCGAATGTGCCTCCATATCTGGCTCGGCGCCGTTTCCATGCGAATTGCCACAAGAACTGCCGGAGCCATCGAGGGCGGCGCTTCGATCCCGCCGAAGAGCCATCGCCGGAAGCGGCTCAGCAGATGGGTCTTGCCGCATCCGGCTTCGCCGTAGAGCAGTACGGAGGAGGAAAACCGCTCGTGGATCACCGTCTCGTAGGTCCGCCGGCAAAGGTCGAAGGCCTCCCGATGAATCTCGCGGACGTCTGCCTGCGGCGCCTGCTCCGGACTCGTCACAACGTCGCTGTCGAACGGGTTCCTCAGGGACTTGCGGTCCATCACGCCTCCTAATCGCGCGGCAAGGCCACTCCGACAAAGAGCTCACCCTTGCCGTCCTCGACGTAGACCTGTTTCCGCTCCTCCGGGACCGGATAGGGGCCATCGAAGTGAGCCAACACCAACTCCCGGCGATCCGCCAGTTCAATCACCGCTTGGTCGAAGATCGCTCGAATCTCCGGCGCCGCCCGGAGCTGATCCACCCGGACATAATTCCCGGGACCCGACTGTATACGCGCGACGGCCAAGGGAATCGCCCGCCTCAGGAAAAGCTCGCCACCATCCATCCGCGCCTGCTTCGCCATCCACGTTCGCGCCAGATACATCCCCGATTGCCGGCCGGCCGCCAACCGGATCACGGCGCCGGAAGCCGTCATCCGCCCCAGCAAAACCTTGACTTCTTTCAGAATGCGCGTCTCGGAGACGTATCGCAGCGCCTTCTTCACTGCCGCGCCGGCCTTCGCCGCCGTCAGTGGTTCTTGCTCCAGCGCCCGCAACAGCGCCTCCTCCGCGCACGCAGCCAGAGGCCGGCTGCAAAACACGGGAGAGCGCCCGAACTCCGGCCACACAGAAATGCCGTCCGTCCCCGGCAAACCGGAGCGAATCTCCGCGGCGAACCGGTCCTTGTTCGGAACCTTCAGTTCCCTGCTCACCGCGGTCCGAATTTGGCTGACGGTCATTGGACCGGAGCTTCGGCGCACCGCCGCAACCGCCGCCTGCAACAACTCGTTTGTCATCTGAATCCTGGCCTCTGAGAGAACACAGACATTCTACAGTGCGGCCGGCCCGGAAGCGGTGCTTCGAACCCGCTACGGACAAGCCAGCCGGACCGGGCGGGAGGATGTCAGTCTCGGCGATGCTGGCGTCTCAGCAAGAGAAGAGTCCCCGGTCTTCCGAATGCCGTCCAGGAATGAATGTGCGACAGAACGGCCGAAGATCCAAGTAAATCGCGCGGCCGGCCAGCGTGCCCGCCACATGTTTCATCAGCAGCAGGTTGGCGGAGCCGGTCAGAATGAAATCTCCGGCTCGCCGCTGTGTGTCCACGGCCAGTTTGACTGCGAGAAGGATTTGTGGTGCTCGCTGGGCCTCATCGAGAATGACGGGGCGCGTGGCAAGCAGCGAATCGGGATTGCGCTCGGTCTGATCGAGAACGCCTACATCATCGAGAGTGAGATACGCCCGCGCCGGCTCAATCGCCTGTGTGAGCGTGGTCTTGCCGGTTTGCCGCGCGCCCGTCAAACACAGGGACGGGCAAGACCCGAAGGGCCGTTTTGAGATTGCTGCGAAACCAGCGTGGTCTAATTCCTTTCATTTCGTGAAATAAAACGTCTCACGTCGCGAAATGAAATGGAACACCGAGGCCCTCGAACATAATCTGAGAATTCGCCCTGTGCGCTGTTCGCCGCACGGTGGGCAAGTGACCACGATGGGGGCAAGAGGGTACACCTCGTCACCTTCCGGTACATCTCGACGACATCGCTTACATGCCAACGCAAAGAAAGGCTCCATCGGGAAGGCTCCCGGTGGGGCTTCTGGCGTTATGGGGGATGGATCTGTCGCGAGATGCAGTTCGGAGAAGTGCGTTTCGCGCACAGGTTTTTCACCCACACTCACCCACACACTCACCCACACTGACGATTGGATGTCATCTTTGGGATATTTTTCTGTGGGTATTTGTTCTTGTAACTTGTTGATTCTTATAGGACTATGCGGGTTAGGAAACTGCTTCTCTATCCACCTGAGCTACGGGGCCACTTGTCAAATCAACAGCTTACGCCAGCCTGGCGACCGCTTCCCTACCCTCGCTCAGCCGGTACGAACCTGACCGGCCGCAGTGTGAGGCAAGTGTCACGGCGCCATTCCGGCCGACGCGCGGAGGGGCCGTTGACGCTTACTGGTTCGGCGCGGCGTCGCCGGATGGCAGCGGGGCCGCAGGCGCAGCCGTGGCCCCTTTCCGCCCCGGTGCAAAGGGCTGGGGGCCCAGGTGGCCGCGATGGCAGGTGCCGCAGGTAACCGGCTCGCCGGAGCTGTCGATCCGGGCGATGTACTTCTGATTGATTTCCTCGGTCATCGCGTACATCAGGCGCGCGGTGGCCTTCTCCGGCTTGGCGTCGCTGGCGAAGTCCAGGAGCGGCCGGCCATCCTCGTCCACTTTTTCTTTGTCCTCGGCATGGCAGGCGGCGCAGCTCATGCCCAGACCGGTCTTCCACTGCTCCATGATCTCGTGGACCTGTTTCCCAGTGAGATCCCTTGGCAACACCTTGAGGTTCACGGGCGCGGGGAAGGATTCGGCTGCGGGAGGGACGGATCCGCCTTGCGGGGCCTGAGCCGCCAGCATCGCCAGGCAGGCCGCCGCGGCTGCGAGAGCCGCGAGGCCCGATTTGAAGAGCGCGAAGGATGGCTTCATTAAGCGAACTCTGCCATGCATTGGAATCACACTCGTTGCGTCCGGCCTGGCTGGTGGGCGAAGGCCAGACTCGGCCTACCAGGCCTCTTTCTTCTTCTGCTGCCTGGACCAAAGGTAGTCGGCGATCCGGTTGATGTCTTCGTCACTGAGGACCTTTTTCCACGACGGCATGTAGAGGGGAGGAGTGGGACCTGAGGCGTTATCCAGCGGCGGAGTCCTGCCGTTGCGGATCACGGCGATCACCTCGTCCTTGGTGTAATCGTCGGAGAGGTGCAGGAGCGAGGGAACCTCGCCGCCCTGTGCATTGGGGTTGGGCACTCCTCCCTGCAACTCCGTGCCGTGGCAGCCCACGCAGCCGAAGCGGGAGAAGGCCTGTTTACCGGCTTCGATGGCGACGTCTTCCGGAGTCAGCGCGCGGGTCCTGTGCGAGAGGATCAGCTTTGCATCGTCGGCGTTGGCCGTCTCCAGGTAGGCCAATAGCGCCTTGCGGGCATTCGGCTCCAGATCGTAAGCGGGCATGGAGCTTCCGGGATAGACAAGCTCGGGGTTGACCAACTGCTCGTCGAGCCATTCGGACGAGTGTTGTTTGGTGACACCCAGAAGATCGGGACCGCCTTTGGCGCCCACGCCACCTACGGTGTGGCAGGTGATGCAGTTCTTTTCGACAAAGAGCTGGCGGCCGTATCCGGGTCCGGGGATCACGCGGACGCTGGAGTAGTAGGTCCCCATCTCTTCGCTGGTGAGCGAAAGCATGTAGTACGTGAGGTCGCGGGCCTGCTCGCGGGTGAAGTGGAAATTCGGCATGGCCGAGCCGGAAGAGACTGCGTTGGGAGCGAGGAAATGGCGCTCGAGCCACTCCGGAGCGCGGCGGTTGGCGCCCTCCGCGGTCAGGTCGGGGCCAATGCTTCCGCCCACACCGTTCAGCTTGTGGCAGCCGCGGCAGCCCTGGGTTTCAAACAGGTGGCGGCCCTCGGTAAGTTCGGGAACACCGGGCACTTCCCCTTCCTTGTGGCAGCGCCCGCAGGAGGCGCGGATATAGTCCTTGCTGAGCAGCGGGTTGGGCCAGAAGGGCACCCGGCCGTGCGCGCTTTCCTTGTCGGTGGCCAATCCCTGGCCGCCGTGGCAGATGGTGCAGCCGAAGCGCAAAGGAATGTGCGAGCCGAGGTTGGCGTGGTAGCGGAAGGGCTCCGGCGCGTCCTTCATGGTGGGGTCTTCGACGCCCAGGTGGCAGGTTGTGCAGCGGTCCACGCGCTGTAGCCCGGTGAGCATCACCTGGTGAACCTCGGGCGGGGTGGCGAGCACCGCGGCCTTGGTCACGGCGTTGGGCTCGCCCTGCGCCTCCAACTCCAGGAACCGGTGCTGGTAGGTCTTCCACGAGGGCGTGTTCGCCTGCCAGGCAGCCGCCACGATCAGGACCAGCGCCAGAAGGCTCAGAGCGAAGAAGATCTGCTGGAGTCTGCGTTCCATTACTCAGCCCCTCCGACAACGTGGACCCACGGTGGAACCAGCGACCATCCGGGTCCGCGGAAGAAGGTTCCAATGACAATCAGGACCAGGTTGGCGACGACAAAGAAGGTGAAAAGCCAGAGGACCCATTTGCGGTCGCGCGGGCGGCGGCTGGGATTGCGGTCGAGATAAGGGATGGCCAGCAGGGCCAGGACCATCAGCGCCGGAGCCACCACGCCGCCCAGCAAGGCCGAGTGGCTGACCAGCTCCTGAAGTCCGAGGAAGTACCAGGGAGCCTTGGCCGGATTGGGTGTCTTGGCCGGGTTGGCCAGCTCTTCCAGCGGCGCATTCAGGAAGAGCGACATGGCCATGATGGTGGTCACCGTCGCCATCAGCGTGACCGCCTCGCGCACAAAGGCGTAGGGATAGGAGAAGACTGTGTCTTCTTCCTCTTCCGGAGTAACTGTCTCGAAGATGGGCTTGCCGGTGACCACCTCCATCAAGCCGTACGTCTTCGTAACGGATGCGGGAGCGGCCTGCAACGGGGCAACCTCGGCAGTCGCGCCAATCGTGACCAGTTGTGTGGGCTTCTCGGGCGTGAGCTTCCAGACCGGCCGCGAGAGCCCACCATCCTTGCGGATGCGCCAGAAGTGCACGATGGTCAGCAGGATGACGGCCGTAGGCAGCACAGCGACGTGAAGCACGTAGAAGCGCAGCAGCGCGGCCTCGCCGACGGTGTGGCCGCCGAGGAGAAGCTCGCGAAGCTGGCCGCCGACCAGCGGCGCGTAGCTGCCGATGTTGGTGCCCACGGTGATGGCCCAGAAAGCCAGTTGATCCCAGGGCAGCAGATAGCCGGTGAAGGAGAGGCCCAGCGTGAGCAACAGCAGCAGGACGCCGACAACCCAGTTGAACTGGCGCGGCTTCTTGTAAGAGCCGGTGTAGAAGACACGGCACATGTGCAGGAAGACGCAGACCACCATGCCGTGCGCGGCCCAGCGATGCATGTTGCGTAGGAACGGCCCCATGAAGACCACGAACTGCAGGTCCTTCATGTCCTGATAGGCCTGCGGCGGATAGGGCCGGTAGTAGCACATCAGGGCGACGCCGGTGGTGATGAGGACGAGAAAGAGAAAGAAGGTGATGAAGCCCAGGTAGAAGGTATGCCTGAACTTCATGTTTTCTTTCTTCACCTTGGCCGGATGAATATGCAGCCACACGTTGTGAAAGACCAGTTCGGCCTTCCCCTTTTCGGTGGAGAGCGAATCGCGCCGGACGATCGATTGCCAGATCTCGCGGATCAGGTTCATGGTCACACCATCAGCCGGTAGGTGGGTGGAACAACCTTGTTCTTGTCGACGCGGAGCTGGCCGTCGCGCGCCTGCGTCACCTCGAACCACTCCAGAGCGCGGGGCGCGGGTCCGTGCTGCACGGATCCGTCGGCGCCAAAAACGCTGCCATGGCAGGGGCAGTGGAATTTCTGGTCGCTGGCGAAGTGGGCCACGGTGCATCCAAGATGCGTGCAGACCGCGCTGGCCACCGCGAATCCCTTGTCGTGGTCGCGGAAGACGAAGATCCGCTCATCCACCAGGAAAGTGGGCGGGCCGAAGGGGAAGTCGCCGGGACTGCCGATCTTGAAGGCCTGCGGCGGCTCGTAGAAGACGCTCGGCTTGAGAAAGCGCAGCACCGCCGCCAGGCTGACCCCCACCCCGGAAACCAGGGCTCCAATGCCTACCGCGCCCCAGCTCAACTTGAAAAAAGCTCGTCGATTCATTCCTGCGTCTCCCCTATTCAAAGACTTCCCGTTCCTGCTGCTCCAGCGCCTCCATGGTGATGGCGCCGGTGGGGCAGCGCGCGGCGCAGAGGCCGCAGCGAATGCATTTTTCCTCGTTCTTGATGATGGCTCCCGCCTGCCCGGCCTTCAGTTCCTCCGCTCCCACGCCGTAGCGGCCGCGGATCAGCGCGTCGTAGCGCTCGTCGCCGGCCACCTGCACGAGATCGACGAGGCGTAGACAGTTCTCCGGGCAGATATCCACGCAGCCGGCGCAGAGGATGCACTTCGATCCGTCGAAGATGGTGTTGACCTGGCAGTTCAGGCAGCGCTGGCCTTCGGCGCGGCCCTGCTCCTCGTCGAAGCCCAGCTCCACCTCGGCGATGCCGATGCGCCGGTTGACGGCGAGCGCCGGCATCTTTTGCCGCGGGATGGAAAGAAAGCCCCGCGGCATCTCCCAGTTGGGCAGTACGCGGAAGCGGCTCAGCACGGTCTTCTTCGTCTTGCCGCTCAGGTAGACGTGGATGGAACGCGCCGCCTTGTGGCCGTTGGCCACGGCCTCGACCAGGATGCGCGGTCCGAAGGCCACGTCGCCGCCGGCAAAGACGCCGGGAGCGGTCGTCATCAGGTTTTCGTCGATCTTGAGAATCCCGCGCGGCGTCACCTGCACGCCTTCGTCGCCCGAGAGGAACGAGAGATCGGCCTGTTGGCCGATGGCCAGGATCACGCTGTCGCAGGGAATGATTTTCTCTTCGTCGCTGAAGGCGGGATTGAAGCGGCCATTCTCATCGAAGACGGTGAGGCAGCGGCGCACCCTGAGGCCGGTGACCGCGCCGTTCTCGCCCACGATCTCTTTCGGACCCCAGCCGTTGTCGACCACGATGCCCTCGTGCTCGGCTTCCTCCACCTCGCCCTTCCACGCGGGCATCTGCGCGCGGGATTCGAGCGAGACCATGTCGACTTCCTGGGCGCCGGAACGCAGCGCCATGCGGGCCGCGTCGAAGGCTGGCTGCAAACCCTTGGCGTCGTCGTCCTCTTCGGCCATGCTGGCCGATTCCTGCACCAGGCGCACGGCGGCGCGGGCCACGTCGATGGCCACGTTGCCTCCTCCAACCACAGCCACGCGCTTGCCCAGTTCGATCTCGAAACCCAGGTTGACGTTGATGAGGAAGTCGATGCCGTTGTAGACGCCCGCCAGATGAGCGCCGGGAATGTTCAGCTCGCGGCCCTTGTTCAGCCCGGTGGCCAGCAAAACCGCATCGAATTTGGAGCGCAGCGAAGCGAAAGTCACATCGCGGCCCAGGGTGACGCGGGTGTGCAGCGTCACCCCCATGGCCAGGATGCTGTCCACTTCCATCTTGATGATTTCGCGGGGAAGCCGGAACTGCGGAATGCCCAGGTACAACATGCCGCCGGGGACGGGCGCGGATTCAAAGACCTCGACCTCGTAGCCGAGCAGCGCCAGGTCGTGAGCGCAGGTAAGACCGCAGACGCCGGCGCCGATCACGGCGATGCGCTTGCCGCGCCGTGCAGGCGGCGGCAGCTTCTTGCGCGCGGGATCGTGGCCCTGGCCCAGGTTGTGGCGGTCGGTGGCATAGCGCTTCAGCGCGCAAATGGCGATGGGCTCGTCGATCTTGCCGCGCCGGCAGTTGTCTTCGCAGGGGTGAGCGCAGATGCGCCCCAGAACGTACGCAAAGGGGTTGGGCGCGCGGGCCAGCAGGTAGGCCTCTTCGTCCTTCGAGATCCCGATGGCCTGCACGTAGCGCCCGCACTCGGTGTGAATGGGGCAGGCTTGGCGGCAGGGAATATTCCGGTCGAAATACTCCTGGTCCGGGACGGTGATGGAGTAGCGCATGTGGTCCCCGCGGTTCGAGAGATGCCGGCAATCTTGGCGGCGCTGAGTCACGGCCGCACAGCCGGGGAAAGGAGGCCCCGGCGAACGGGCACTGGTGTTCGCCGGGATGAAGCGCGTCCGTTCCACCGCATTCGGAAGCCCGAATGCAATGGATACGTCAGTGCTGTTGCGCCTTGAGTTTCTCGATCTCTTCGTCGCTCAGCGCCTTGAAGAACGCCGAAGGATTCTTGTCCTTGCGCGTCTCCTGGTCGTAGGCCAGGAAGTCGAAGATGGACTTGCCCTGCGTATCGCTGATGCCGGAGTTGGGCTTGTGCATCATGCGCTTCACATAGCGCGACCACTCGTCGCGCGTCATGCTGGTGTTGATGGGCCGCGCGATGGTGTGGCACTTGGCGCACTTGTCGGTGAAGACCTTGTAGCCCTTCTGCTGCTCGGCCGGGTACTTGGCAACATCGACCTTGTCCGGGCCCTTGTCCTGGGGCAGGTTCACGTTGCTGCTCTGCGCGCCAAGCGCGAGCGGAAGGGCCAGGGCGGCGGCGATGGCGAGGCGGATCGTCTTCTGCATTGTCGTCTTCTCCTTACCACATGAAGCGGAAATCGAGTTTGAAGAGCTTATCAGTAGAACCCATCATTGCCACCGGGTCCGCATCGTGCTCCTGATTGTAGGTTGCGCGGACAATGATGTTGCCATCCTCGGAGAGAGCGTGCTCGGCGCCGAACCCGAAGGAACGGGTGTGGACGGTGGGATTGGGATCGATCTTCCCGGTGCCGCGATCCATGCGGGCCATGATCACGGTGCCGGTCTTGACGTAGTAGTCCACTTCGCCGCGGAAGGAGTTCAGGTTGTAGTGTGACAGCGTCGCGCCCTGCTTCCACGACCAGTCGTCCTGCCCATGCATATACCCGCCAAGCAGATCGAGTTTGTCGAAGAAGAGATAGTTGCCGAAGACCCCCGCGCGATAGAAGGTCGGCCGGTAGGTGTACTGGTTGGCCGCGCCGGCGTTCTGAATCTGGTCCTTCGAACCGCGATACATCATCACCGTCACGCCGCCGTCGGGCCCGAACCAGTAATCGGCGTCTGCCCACACATCCTTTGAGTTCTTCGTCGATCCGTTCAGTATCTCGCTGCCATCGGCATTCAGGCCATTGGTCACCTTGGCGGAGATCGCGAACACGTTCTTGAAGTAAGGCGAGGCCCAGGTGTAACCCATGTCGATGCCGGCCGGATGCTGGTCGAGCGTGAAGTTGATGGGATCGGTGCTGGTCAGCGTCGGCGAGGGATCCGGAAAGAGGTTGTAGAACATCGCCGCGCGCGTGCCCTCGCCCTCCTGCATGTGAATCTCGCCGCCCTTGATAAAGTAGCTGGAGTTGGCGTGGCCGCCGGTCCACACGCCAAAGCCCTGCTCCAGATCGTTGCTGCCGTCCTGGTATAGCTCGTAGTGGCCGAAATACGAAAAACCGGTCATCGGCACTGTTCCGGCTACAAACAGCGCGGCCTCGTCCAGGTTGAAGCTGGAGTCGGTGGTAGTGGCCGTCGGCGGGGTGGCCCCGGTCTCGGTGATCGTCTTGTCATCCGTCACGCTGGCATTGAGGATCAGCGCGAAAGTGTTGTCGAGCTTGAAGGAGACGTTTTTGTCTATCTCCAGGATGCTCGGGGCCTGCTTCGAGCCGTCCATCTCGTCCGGCGGCATACGGTAGCCGAGACGCTTGAAGGTGTAGCCGTTCTTGTTCAAGGCCGGAGGGATGGTGTGGCAGGTATAGCACTTGACGCCGAATTTGCGGGCAAATGCCGGAATGGCTTTCCCTTGCTGGGGTGTCAGCAAAAGGAAGCCGGCCACCAGAAGAACTGTCCTGACGCTAAGGGTCCTGAGGTTCATATGCGGGAACTCCTGCCCCCGTTCGATTGCACTCTGCGGGCCAATGCGGCCTGCGCGTGGAATCAACGGGTTGGCGCAAGACCGCCAGTGCGGCTGGGGATCTTATTCCCCGGTTCCGCTCCCGGTCTGGGGAATGGATTCCCCATTCAGCGGCTCGCGTTCCCGCTTCAGCAGCAAGTAGAACGTCTTCCGGTCCACGCCGGCTTCTCGCGCTGCGGCGCTGACGTTGCCCTCGCAGCGGGCGAGAACAGACTGCGCGTAGGAAACCTCGAAGCTAGCCAGGTACTTCTCCCGCGCCTCCTTCCAGGGCAACGAGGCAAGAGAAGCGTCTGTCCGGGGCAAGGATGCGTCTTCGTCCAGATCCTCTGGCCTTAGTACGCCACCCGGATGCAGCGCCGCCAGCCGCTCCATCGCGTTCTTCAACTCGCGAACGTTGCCAGGCCACCGCTGCCGCGACAACGCCTCATAGAACTGCGGCGAGCCGGAGAGGCTCTTGCCGTAGCGCCGCGAGAAGCGCTCCAGAAAGAAGTGCGCAAGGTGGGGAATGTCGTCTGGCCTCTCGCGCAGAGCCGGCAGCCGGACCGTGACCACGCTCAGGCGGTAAAAGAGTTCCTCGCGAAAGGCGCCTGCCTTGATCTTGGCCGCGAGGTCCTGGTTGGTGGCGCAGAGAATGCGGCAGTCGACCTTGACCTGCGTCAGGCCGCCCAGCCGCCGCAGCGCACGCTCCTCCACAAAGCGGAAGAGCCGCGTTTGCAGCTCCACGCCCAGGTCGCCAATCTCGTCGAGAAATAGCGTTCCCCCGTCGGCGGATTCGATGAGCCCCTTCTTGGTCCTTTCCGCGCCGGTGAAGGCGCCGCGCTCGTAGCCGAAGAGCTCGCTCTCGATCAGCGAGCCCGGCATGGCGCTGCACTCCACCGGGACGAAGGGACCGTCCTTGCGCCGGCTCTGATTGTGGATGAAGCGCGCGGCCACCTCCTTGCCGGTGCCGCTTTCGCCCAGGATCATCACCGTGGCGTCGGTGGCGGCGGCGCGACGGCACTTGGCCATCTGGTCGAGCGTTGCCGGGCTTCGGCTCTCCACGGCATCCGCCTCACCCAGCGACTCCAGCCGCCCTTTGAGCTCTACCACCTTCTGTTCCAACCGGGCATGGGAGAGAGCACGCCTGACCACCAGCAACAGATCCTCGCGCTTGAAGGGCTTTTGCAGATAGTCGAAGGCGCCGTTGCGCATGGCCAGCACCGCGCTCTCCACCGAGCCGAAAGCTGTGAGAAAGACAATGGGCAGACCGGGATGGGCTTCGTGCAGACGGGCGAAGACCTCCTCGCCCGACATGCCCGGCATACGCATGTCCAGCAGCAGCAGGTCCGGAGGATTGGCCAGGCACTCGGCCAGCCCTTTCACCGGATCGACGAAGGTAGTGACGCTCGTGCCAGGCAGGCGCAGCATCCGCTCGATGTTCTCGCCCAACGCGGCTTCGTCGTCAATCACCAGAATCCGGCTCACTCGCTCGTCCCTCCGGCATACCAATGGTAGGGCTGGCCCCGTGTGAAACGCGCCGCCGGCAGCTCGATGACGAAGCTGGCGCCGCCACCGTTCCTTGTCTCGTAGCGGATGCGGCCATCATACATATCCAGCAGGCTGGCCGCCAGAAAGAGCCCAAGGCCCAGCCGTTCCCGGCCGCTGCTGTGCGAGACGAAGGGCTCGAAAAGATGCTCCCGAAGGCTCTCCGGAACTCCCGGCCCATTGTCTTCGATCCGCGCCACCACCTTGGCTCCGGCCGTCCGATAGGGATCCAGGCGCACCCAGACCATGCCGCCCTCCCGCCCGCTGAGCGCCTCCAGCGCATTCGCGAGCAGGCTGCGCACCACCTCGCCCACCACATGTTCGGGCACATCCACCCGCGGCGCTTCCCCGAACTCCTCCACCACCTGCACCCCCTGGCTCCGGGCCCTGGGCGCAAAGGCCGCCATCGCCTCTTTCAGAGCCTTCTCCGGAACGGATGCTTCGAAGACTTCGCCGCCGCGCTCACGCCGCAGCGCCTGCAGGAGCGTGGTGGCGATGTTGCTCATGTAGCGCGCTTCCTTGAGCATCTCTTCCAGGTCGGCGCAGAGAGCGGCATCTTCTTTGCGCTCTTCCAACAGCACCTCCAGGCGGCCGGAAACAATCGCCAGCGGGTTGTTGAACTCGTGCATGAAGCCGGCCGTAAATTGGCCCAGGAGAGTGAGCTGATGGCTCAGCCGCGCCTGCCGGTCCGCGGCCTGCAGTTCCTCCCGCAGCCGTGCCGTACGATAGCGGACCGTCTCCAACTGCAGCTTCAATTGCTCCGTCTCTTCCTCGGCGATTGCCAAGCGGGCAACCAGGCGACGGCGCTGCCTGTGGCCCAGAATCATCGCGGGAAGAGGCGCCAGCAGCGCGGCCAGGACGCAGATGCCAGCCCCGGCAGTGGGCATGGCGGGCAGAAGCCAGTACCCGATCCCCCAAAAGGGCAGAACCCAGGCCCAGCTCAGCCAAAGCAGAGGACGGCTCCGCTCACTGGAGCGTTCATGACCCGCTCGCTGTCCCGGTTTCATTGGCATATCGACAAAGTGTAGTGCTTCAAGCTGACAAGATGGAATGCGATCAGCTCGCTCGCGGGCCAAATCGATGCGTCTGGCGTGCTCCCTGGGATCTCGATGCCGTGGCTCGGAGCCGATGAACTCATCCGCTCCCACGGCTTGGCATGGAGCGCCTTCGTGTTGGTGAGCTTCCTGTCTGCCCCGAAGTCAGGACACTCCTGAAAACCGGGTATCGCCGGATACCGGCCTGCCGATACCCGGAGAAGCGGAACCAGACTGGGACTCAGAATACCCGGAGAATACCCGGGTGAGGCTCCGGCTGGAACCGAACTGAGACAAACTACTCCGAACTACATTTCGAATGGAATCAATGGTTTGCGTGGATCCAGTCTAAGCCGGATCGAACGGCCCTATACCCTTTAGAACGCTTGAGTGGCTGCCCCCCAGGGATTCGAACCCCGATATGCTGATCCAGAGTCAGCTGTCCTGCCGTTGAACGAGGGGGCAACACGCGCGAAAAGGCCTTCGTGCAGCCTGTTGACGGGCAAATCCAGCAGGCGCCGGGCGCGCATCGTCAACTCAGTCATCATACGAGGAATCAGAGTCCTGGGTCAAACGCCCCGCCCGCAGGGGTGGCACCGCCCGGCCGTTCCCGGCGCAGCCAGTGGCTGTGGACGCGCCGCGGGACCGAACTTCGCAAATCGCTCTCGTGTAGAATGGCGGCAAAGGATGGAGCTTGCTCTCAATCTCGCCTGGCTGTTGCTGGCGGCCGCAATGCTGGAGCTGTGGGCGGTGGTTTCTGCCCGCGCCGGACGGCGGACCGCTCTGCAACTGGCGGCGCTGGCCGTGGTGCTGGTGATTCTCTTTCCGGTCATCTCCGTCACGGACGATTTGCAGGCCGCGCAGTGCGCCGCCGAGACTGAGTGCTGCGCGCGCCGCGACCATGCAGGCTGCGCCCATCACGCCGCTCCTGCGCTCGCCGTGCTGCCGGCGCCGTCCTTCTGCTCTCTGGCGCGCCGCCCGGAGAGCTCCAAAGCAATTGCCGCTTCCGCAGCCCACTTCCCGTGCCCTCCTCTGCTGCCTGCCCATCAGAACCGGCCGCCGCCCGCCGCCTGAACCGCGTCTGCTTCCCTCTTCTGCATCCGCTATTCCTCTTTCCTGTCCGCCGTTCAGACTACGGCGTAAGGGCTTTCGATGAAGCGATTTCCGATCCATTTTTCCGGGGCGGCCGCGCTGCTGGCGCTCCTCCCGGCGCTGGCGGCCGGCCAGCAGGCCCTCACCTGGCAGCAGGTAAGGGAGCGATTCGAGGCCGCCAATCCTGCCCTGCGCGCCGACGCGCTCGGCGTCGACGAGATGAAGGCCGCCGAGATTACCGCCTTCCTGCGCCCCAACCCGCAGTTCACCGCCTCGGCCGACGGAACCCAGATTGCCCGCCACGATGGCATCTGGCAGCCGCTCTCCGGAACCGACGTCCAGAGCACCTTCAGCTACCTGCACGAGCGCGAGCGCAAGCGCGAACTCCGCCAGCAGAGCGCGCGCGAAGGCACGCAAATCGCCTCCTCGCAGCACGAGGACCTGAAGCGCAATCTGGAATTCGATCTGCGCTCGCTCTTCGTCCAAACGCTCCAGGCCAAGGAGATTCTCCGTCTGGCCCAGGCCGATCTCGAATACTACGACAAGATCATCGCCATCAGCCGCGAGCGGCTGCGCGCCGGCGACCTGGCGCAGATCGATCTGGACCGCATCGAGCTGTTGCGGGCGCAGTACGAGCAGGAGATCGAATCGGCCAGGGTGAACCTGCGCACCGCCAAGATTCAACTGCTGCAGTTGCTCAACGAGCGCACGCCGGTGGAACAGTTCGACCTGAGCGGCGACTTCGATTTCACCTCCGAGCTCAAACCGCTGGAGGACTTCCGTCAGATCGCGCTCGACAATCGTCCCGATCTCCGGGCCGCGCACGAAGCCCTGCAGCAGGCCGACACTAATCACAAGCTGGCCCAGGCCAACGGCTCGACCGATCCCACCCTCAGCACCTGGTATACGTGGAACGCGTCGAACAACAATCCCAATGCCACGCAGGCCCTGGGGCTGAGCGTGAACGTGCCGCTGCGCATCTTCGACCGCAACCAGGGCGAGAAGAAGCGAACGCTGATCGACATCGACCGCAACCGGCAGTTGACCGACGCGGCGCGGGCTCAGGTCTTCGCCGATGTCGACTCGGCCTACACGGAGCTCGACAGCGCCGTGACGCTGCTGAAGCCCTACAAGGAGAAGTACAACGGCCAGGCCCTGCGAGTGCGCGACACCGTCACCTATTCCTGGCAACACGGCGGCGCATCGCTGATGGACTTCCTGAACGCGCAGAGCGAGTACCGCGCCGAACAGCTTGCCTACGCGCAACTGATCGGCTCGTGCCTGACCGCCGCCGGACAACTGAACCTGGCCGTGGGCCGCGAGGTAATCCCATGATTCCGTCTTCCGTTTTCAGACAAGCCCCACGCGCCGCGCTGCTGCTGGCGCTGCCGCTGGCCCTGGCCGGCTGCAAGGCAAAGCCCGAGGGCGACGGCGCGCCGCCGCAGACCAAGGTGGTGCCGGTGGCCGACATGAACGTGGTGACCATCGATCAGAACGACGTGGCCAAGTTTCCCCTCGCCGCCGCCGGCCAGGTCGAGTCCGCAACCGAATTGACGGCGACAGGCTCCGTGCTGCCCGATATCTCGCGCGAGGTGCCCGTCATTTCCATGGCCAACGGTCGCGTGGTCGACATCAAGGCGCGGCTGGACGACACGGTGAAGAAGGGCCAGCTTCTGCTGAAGGTGCAGAGCCCCGACGTGACCGCGGCCTTCGATACCTACCTGAAGGCGCGCAACGACGAGCAGTTGGCGCGCAGGGCCTTCGACCGCGCCCGCGATCTCTTCGAGCACGGCGCCATCGCACAGGCCGCGCTGGAGCAGGCAGAAGACACGGCCCGCAACGCCAAGGCCGACTTGACCGCGGCCGAACAGCAACTGGAGACGCTCGGCATCGACAAAGAGCATCCCTCCAGCATCGTCAATGTCTACGCGCCCATCTCCGGCGTCATCGTGGCGCAGAACGTGACCAACGCGGCGGCGGCCGGCGTGGCGCTTTCCGGCTCGGCCACGGCCTTCACCATCGCCGATCTGTCCACGGTATGGGTGGTCTGCGACGTCTACGAGAACGACATGCCCAAGCTGCAACTCGGCCAGCAGGCGCGCATCGCCTTCGCGGCATTCCCCGGCCGCACGCTCACCGGCCGCGTCTCCGACATCGGTCCCATCCTCGATCCCTCGCTCAGAACCGCCAAGGTCCGCATCGAGCTCGCCAATCCGGGTTTCCTGCGCCTGGGCATGTTCTCGACCGCCACCTTCACCAGCCAGCAGCGCGAGACGCACGCTTGGGTTCCCGCCGAGGCCGTGCTCCACCTGCACGACCGCGACTGGGTCTTCGTGCCTGCGGGCGGCAACCAGTTCCGGCGCGTCGAAGTCCGCGCCGGCAAGATGCTCGACGGCGCCCGCCAGGAGATTCTCTCCGGCGTCGCGCCAGGTCAGCAGGTGGTGGCCAACGCACTGCTGCTGGAAACCGCGGGGAATCAATAGATGATTCGCGCTCTCGTCGATTTCGCGCTCAAGAACCGCTGGCTCGTCCTCGGCGGCGTGGTGGTGCTCACCGCGTGGGGCGTGGTGAGCTTCCGCGCCCTGCCCATTGAAGCCTACCCCGACGTTGCCAACAACTACGTGCAGATCATCACGCAGTGGCCGGGCCGCTCGGCCGAGGAGATCGAGCGCCAGGTCACCGTGCCGGTCGAGATCCAGATGGCAGGCATTCCCCACCTCAGCCATCTGCGCTCCACCACGCTGGCCGGCCTGTCGAGCCTGATGCTCATCTTCGACGACGATTCGACCTCGGACGTCAACCGCGAGCACGTACTCGAACGCCTGAGCCAGGTGAATCTGCCTTCCGGTCTGACTCCGCAGATGGGCACCGACTGGAGCCCGGTCGGCCAGATCTTCTGGTACACCCTCGAAAGCACCAACCCCGCCTACGACGTGATGGAGAAGAAGGCGCTGGAGGACTGGACGCTCGAGAAGTCCTTCAAGGGCGTGCCCGGCGTCGTCGATGTCTCCAGCTTCGGCGGACCGACGAAGGAGTACCAGATCCGGCTCGACCCGGAGAAGCTCGTCGCCTACGGCCTCTCCATCGCGCAGGTCGAGCAGCAGATCGCCAGCAACAACACCAACGGCGGCGGCAGCTTTATCGAGCAGGGCGCGCAACAGATCAACGTGCAGTCGCTGGGCCTCTACCGGAGCGTGCAGGACATCGAAAACACCGTCGTCAAGAGCGCCAACGGCTCGGCCATCCGCATCCGGGATATCGCCATCGTCGTGCAGGGTCCCAAGATCCGCCTGGGCCAGATCGGCAGATCCTACAAGACTTCCTCGGTCGCGAACGGAAAGAAGGTCTACGACGACAGCACGGTCATCGACAACCCGGACACCGTCGAAGGCATCGTGCTGTTGCAGAAGGGCGACGACTCCGACCCCGTTCTCGACGCCATTCACAACGAGGTCGGCAAGCTCAACGGCGACAAGAGCCACGCCGGCATTCTTCCCAGGGGCGTCAAGGTGGTTCCATTCCTGGACCGCTCCGACCTCGTCCACTACACCGTCGAGACCGTCGAGCGCAACCTGACCGAGGGCATGATCCTCGTCGCCATCATCCTCTTTCTCTTCCTAGGCAACGTGCGCGGCGCCATCATCGTCGCACTCACCATTCCCTTCGCGCTTTTATTCGCCTCCATCTGCCTCGACCTATCCCACATCCCCGCCAACCTGCTCTCTCTGGGCGCGCTCGACTTCGGCATGGTGGTCGACGGCTCGGTGGTGATGATCGAGAACATGGTGCGCCACCTTGCCCACAAGGGCGACCCGCGTACGCCGCCGCAGAAGATCCGCGACGCCGCGCACGAGGTGCTGCGCCCGGTCTTCTTTGCCCGCGGCATCATCATTACCTCGTATCTGCCCATCTTCACCCTGCAGGCCGTGGAGGGCCGCCTCTTCAAGCCGATGGCATGGACCGTGACTTTCGCCCTGATCGGCGCGCTGGTCTTTGCCATCATGGTTGCGCCGGTCGGCGCCGGCATCTTCTTCCGCAAAGGCGCAACGGAGTGGGAGAACCCGCTGATGCAGTGGCTCACGCGCCGCTATCGCATCGCCGTTCGCTCCGCCATCGAGCACCGCTACCGCACCGTCGGCATCGCCGCCTTCCTCTTCGCCATCGCCGTCTATCTCACGGTGGGCGGACCCATCGGCTCCGAATTCCTGCCCCACCTCGACGAAGGCTCCATCTGGGTGCGCGGCACGCTGCCGCCCAGCGAAGGACCGACCACCTCGATTTACTTCACCAACAAGGCCCGCGTGGTCATGGCTTCCTTCCCCGAGGTCACGCAGGTGGTCTCGCAGACCGGCCGGCCCGACGACGGCACCGACACCGCCGGCTTCTTCAACACCGAGTACTTCGTCGACCTGAAGCGCAAGGAAGAGTGGCGGCCCGTCTTTCACCAGGACAAGGAACAGCTCATCGCCGCCATCGACAAGGAGCTCTCGAAGTTCCCCGGCGTCATCTGGAATTATTCGCAGCCCATCTCGGACAACATGGAAGAGGCCGTCTCCGGCGTCAAGGGCGAGCTGGCCGTGAAGCTCTACGGCGACGACCTGCGCCTGCTCGAACGCAAGGCGGACGAGATTCAGACGCAGATGGCCACCGTTCGCGGCATCGACGATCTGGGCATCTTCCGCATCGTTGGTCAGCCAAACCTGAACTTCCAGGTGGACCGCACCGCCGCCGCGCGCTGGGGCATCAACGTGGCCGACATTCAGGACGCGGTGCAGACCGCCGCCGGCGCCAACACGCTCACCCAGGTGCAGCAGGGCGAGGCCCGCTTCGACGTCACCCTGCGCTACCAGCAGCAGTATCGCTCCACGCGCGAGGCCATCGAAAACGTGCGCCTGCACGCGCCTTCCGGCGAACGCGTCTCGCTGGGCCAATTGACGCGCATCACCACCGACGACGGCGCCGAGCAGATCAACCGCGAAGGTGGCCAGCGCTACATCGCCATCAAGTACTCGGTGCGCGGCCGCGACCTTGGCTCAACGGTGGAAGAGGCCATCCGCAGCGTCGAGCACAACGTCAAGCTCCCCTCGGGCTATCACCTCGAGTGGGCGGGCGAATACGAGAGCCAGAAGCGCGCCAACGCCCGCATGGCCATCGTCGTCCCGGTCACGGTGCTGGCGATCTTCCTCATCCTCTACACCATGTTCCGCTCGTACAAGTGGGCTACGCTGATCCTCGTCTCCGTCGCCATGGCCTCGATCGGCGGACCGCTGGCGCTGTTCCTGACGCATACCAACTTCTCGGTCTCCTCGGCCGTCGGGTTCTTGGCTCTCTTTGGCGTCAGCGTGCAGACCGGCGTCATCATGATCGAGTTCATCAACCAGTTGCGCGCGCAGCGCAAGGGCATGGAAGAGTCCACGCACGAGCACATCGTCGAAGCCGCCGTCGAGGGCGCCGTGCTCCGCCTCAGGCCCATCATGATGACCATGCTGGTGGCCACGCTGGGCCTGCTGCCGGCCGCGCTCTCGCACGCCATCGGCTCCGACTCGCAACGGCCCTTCGCCATTGTCATCGTCGGCGGCCTGCTGGCCAACCTCATCATCGGCATCTTCCTGCTGCCCACGCTCTACGTCTGGTTCGCCCATGAAGACGACGTGCTGCCCGCGCCGGAGACGATGGAGGAGTTTTGAGAGAGGGGGGATCAATTGAAAAGGGCGCTCGATCCCGGGGCGCCCTTTTCGAGTTTCGGCACCCTGGTTTCCGCTAAATGGGAGCCCGTTCCATCGAAGCGATAAAGTGGATCCCCGGCACGCGCGCCCGCGTCAGCCGGTCGTCGTTCGTGATGAACAGATCGCAGCCGGCAGCGGCAGCCGTGGCCAATTGAATTGCGTCCGGCGCCTTGATGCCCCGGTCCTGACGGACGCGTGCGTATTTTTCGCCCGCAGTCTCATCGAACGGAATGACCCGCACTGCTGCGCTTCGGAACGCCATCCGATAGCGGTCCGCCAGTGCAAGGTCATTGGCCCCAATCGGCTTGACCAGCAACTCTCCCAAGGTCAGCGCCGAGGTCAGCACCTCGTCGCCCCTGAGCGATATCTCGTTGAATATCTCGGTCGCCCGCAAGCCGCGCGGCCCTTCATCTTCGAACAGATAGACGAAAATGTTCGTATCCAGGAAAACTCGGCTCACTCCCAACCCTCCCGCAACCGCCTCACGTAGTCGTCAGGGTCTTCTCCGTTCGCCAGGTGAACTCCCGCCAGACGAAGATTCAACAAGGCCTGCAGGTGCCTGCCTGGCCCCTCAATCAAGGCCCCTGAGTCCCCCCTGGATCCCGCAATGAGTGAGCCGTCCCGTCTCATTCCCCGCTGGTAACGGTCCTTCGCCCACTCCAGCAACGGCAGATACCTCTCCGGAATCTCACCCGCATCCGGAAATATTCTCCCGGTCCGCTGCGGATGCGCCTCGTCCCCGGGCATCAGCAGGCGGCGCGTGTGCTTCCCTGTCGCGAAGAGCATCCTGTGCCTGGCCGGGTTGGGAGCCTTGTTGGCCACGCAATGCTGTGAGGCGTGGACGTTGACCCCGGAACGCATCTCACCAGTGATGTTCTCCTTCGCCGCGCGGCGCGCGATCTCCTGAATCGTAAAGTCCGGCCGCTCCGGATTCTCCCGGTGCAGGAGCGCCGTCGCCAGAAACACTTCAACGGCGCAGGAAACATCCTGCAACACCCCATTTGGACTCATCGCTGTCCTCCTTCCTTCCGCGTCGGCGGTTGGACGCACCTTGCGTGACCAATATGAAATCCGCCGCGGAAATCGCAACGATAAGCCGCGAGATTCTCCATCGAGACTCCGCACCCCGATCGCAGGATTCGCCAGATGCGATTCCGTGCATGGCTGGCATGACTGAAGCGAACTTTCCTACCGCAGGAGGAGTCCCAGCGGCAGAACCACTGATTGTCCATGCTCACCTGTCTCTCCGGGCGACCAAACGGCCGCCCGAGGAGATTATTGCACGAACGAGTCATAGCGGAACAATTGTTTTTCGAAATGTGTTCCAAATTTTCTCATTCGTCACACACTGATCCACGCCAAAGTCCAGCTAGCTGAACGGTCGGACTTACTCATGCCCAATGTCCGCCGCCCTACTCCTCCCGCAAGACTTCCAGCGGTCTCAACCCCAGAATGCGGTAGCTGGCAATCCACCCCGTCGCCGTGGCCAGAATCGCCGTGCCAACGAGCGCCACCAGCGTCGCCGCCCACTCGATGTGGAAGCCCACTTCGAGCCTGCGCAGCAGCACGCGCGTCAGCACATTGGCAAAGACCACGCCAACCGAGCCGGCCAGCAGGCCCAGCACGCTGAACTCGACCGAGAAAGTGCGGACAATCCTCATCCGCGTGGCGCCGAGCGTCTTCAGCACCACCGCCTCCCGCATCCGCCGGAAGCGCGTCGACGCAATGCTCGAAGCCAGAATCGTGAGCCCGGCAAAGATGGAGAAGCCGGCCAGGAAGCGGACCACAAATGTGATCTGGTCCACCACCGTCTCGATCCGTAGCAGCACGTCCGCCAGGTTGATCACGCTGATCGTCGGGTAAAGCTGAAACAGCCCGCGCTCCAAGGCCGCCACCTGCTTCGGGTCCACCCTGGCTCCGCCGTACCAGACGGCCGGCTGGTCCTTCAGCGAGCCCGAAGGCAGCACAAACGCCACCCGCCCCGCCAGGTGCTGGCCGTCCGCGCGGTAGAGCGCCGCCACCTTCAACGCATGGGTCTTGCCACCCACCTCCATCTCCAGCGCCGAGCCCACGCCCAGGTGCAGGCGCTCGGCCGTGCCCGCGCTCACCGCGATCGCCTGGGCCTCGGCATCCTGCCACCACGCCCCGGCCGTAACCTTGTCGCCCGCCGGCGGCTGGTCGGCCCAGCTCAGCTCCGCGCTCTCCAGCATCCGGAGCGGCATGTGCTGGTCCTTCAGATCCTCCACGCGCACGCCGTTCAGCGAGACAATCCTCCCCGCCACCACCGGCATCAGCTCCAGCGGCGCTCGCACCCCCGGCTGGCTCGAGAAGAACGCCTTCACCCCCGCCGCCTCCTCGCTCGTCACGTCAATCAGAAAGATGTTCGGCAGCGAGGGCGCGGCCGTCTCGCGCAGCTCCCGCAGAACCACCGCCTGCGTCAGGTACACCGCCAGGATCAGCATCACGCCCGTCCCCAGCGAGGCCAGCACCGCCGCCGACTGGTTCCCCGGCCGGTACAGATTCGCCAGCCCATGGCGCACGCTCGAGGGCAGCCGCAGCCGCACCCGGTCCAGCAGCCAGCGCAACACCCACAGCGCAACCGCCGCCATTGCCAGCAGCACAAGCAGCGCCGCCGAGAACACCAAAGCAAACGCCGACCCCACCTTTGCCGAGTCGCTCAGCGCCCACGCAATCCCGCCCAACGCCGCCACCACCAGCGCCGCCAGCGCCAGTTGCAGTCGCCGCTCCCACCACTTCCGCAGCCACCCGCGCACGCCCTCCGGCCCCGGTTCCACCAGCCGCCGCAGCACCAGCACAGGCCTCACCGAGCGCACATCCAGGAGCGGTGGCAGGCAGAAGAGCAGCGTGGTCAGCAGGCCCGTGCCCAGCCCGGCCGCGGCGCTGCGCCAGGGAAATGCCAACTGCGTGTGCACCGGCAGCAGCTTGCCGAAGACCGCCGGCAGCGCC
>JBAVMZ010000158.1:0-1648 GCA_049690595.1 Occallatibacter sp.
CTCCTGATTGGCATCTCGCAGAGCAGAAGTGCCGGCCGCCCCGGCGGCCGGAGCGCTCTGCCAGTAACCCCGCTTTCCCAAACTGCCCTGCCAGCCCCCGCCATCCCAAACAACGCATCGCCAGCAACTCCCGCTACCGGCCCCGGCGGGGGAGACACCCGATATTCCATTCGATCCGCGGTTCCTCAACCAGCGCGTCTTTCTTTGAGGCATTCAGTCTCCTTATCGGCACTCCGGCGTCGACCGGTCCCCAAGAGATCCGGTGCGGGCGGTCCCGGTGGACGCGGGCGCGCTTGCCGGGGCGAATCAGGGGCTGCACTCGCCGGCCGGAAGAATCGCAAGCTGCCAAATCTTTTTTTCGAAGAGCGCGCTTTTGTTGCCACGCAAGGGGCGGAAAATGGGGCAGTGGAGAGGGGGGATCGCAGCTTCCTCGAGTTCCCACCTTGCTAACTTTGCATTTTGGGGTGTTGCAGCCTGAAATCCGCCCGCTAGTATCATCCGCGCCTTGCGACTCGTTGCACCCCGCGAGGAAATCTTACCCAGATGATTCGAAAATCTTACCCAGGCAAGTGGGGTCGTGCCCGGTTGCAATCCGCACGTCTTCGCCGTCAGGCCTCGAAGAATCTTACCCAGATGATTTGAAAATCTTACCCAGGTGAGTGGGGTTGTACCCGGATGTAATCCGTACGCCGCCGTCTTGGCCTGAAAAATCTTACCCAGGTCTGATGCCCCTGCTTGCTCAATTCGAATGGCGCACGACCCATCCCTACACACCTTCTCTCGTTCCGCCTCCCCGATCTCCTGCCCGGCGCTGTCGCCGAAGGCGCGCGCCTTGCCGCCGGCCGCGAACTGCCGGATGCCGGAGTTGGCGAGGGACTGCAGAATCGCGATTTGGTGGTCCGTGGCGGATACAGGGGTTTGGATCATGGGAGTCTACTGCACTGTCTGACTGGGGTTGGAAGGGTTCAAAGTGACGTTGGCGAGGAGGGTGTTCTGCACGTAGACCAGCACCTCGACGCGGGTCAGATACGTAAGGACTTTCACCTGAAACGAGTTGGTGGGGAGGAAGCCGTTCGACAGCGCGTCGGTGACCTGGCGCTGCAGGCTGAGCGTGAACTCGGGATCGGTGACGTCGCCGATCCGGGCTTCCAGGTCCGCCCCGATGGGGTACAGCTTCCAGCCGTTGGCCGCAGCCTTCAGGCGTGACTGTACGATGTCCCGCACGCTGTCCAGGGTGGCCGCGCTGGTGACCGCGATGTCCCCCGAGGGGTCCAGGTAAATGCCGCCGAATTCCATCCAACGAAAGTCGATCATAGGCCCAGATTCTGTGTGATCCCGGTTATGTCCCCGGCGCCGGCCGGTTCTATCCCGGAATCGCCGGACAGCGCGTATGGCTGTTCTCGAGACCGCTACACGACCAAGCTCCCGACGGTCGGCGAGGTCAATCGCTGGAAGCGCTCAAAGTCGTTGTAAGCGGCCTGGCTCAGCGCGACGAGCTTGTGCAGCAGGTCTTCGCAGTCGCCGTATTCGATCTCCAAGTGCCCGGCGCGGATCTGCACCGCCTCGGGCAACGACGCGAGCTTGGAGCTGAAGATCCCGGGCTCCACCGCAATCCGGACGTGCTCGGCCGCCCGGCGGCGCTGCAGGA
>JBAVMZ010000159.1:0-3037 GCA_049690595.1 Occallatibacter sp.
ACCCCGCCCGCCACGCCCAGATGCGCGAAGACGCCCGCGCCTACGCCCTCACCGCCAGTTGGGACTCGGTCTTCGAAGGCGTCTACGCGGCCTACCAGCCGATGCTCGAAGCGCACCGCGGAACGCAGGGCTGAGCGGCCGGGCGCCGCCAGCACAACTCCGGGCGTGCCCATCCTTGGCGCGTTCTTGTCTTTGCGCCAAGAGTGGAAGAGCACAAACCTCGGCGGGTTCTGTCTCTTCCTTGGGCGCGGCTTCCGTCGTGTCGCAAGGGCCTTGAGAAAATGGTGTGGCCTACAGCCCATGCGGTATGCTTTTCAAACAGATTCCCTGGCCGCACCCCTTTTCCGTTGCCTTTTAAGGCCGTGGGTCCACAACGCCTTCCGCAAGGAGAGATCGGCATGAGACGGTGGATTTGGCTCGCGTGTCTCCCGCCGCTCCTCTGCTCGTGCACTTGCGCGCGGGGCGAGGAGAATCTCCCGCACACCGGCGTGCATTGGTGCGCGATTCCCGTACAGCCCGTGTGGCGGGAGGCGCAGTTCAGCGCGATTTTTGTCTTTGACGTCGCCAAAGACGGCAAGCCGGACCACATCCGCGGCATTGCAAATCCGGACCTTCTGGGAGATGTCGCGCCGTTCGTCGCCTGTGTCTCCAGTTGGTCTCTGCCGGTAATATCGGGGAAAGGAGAAGCGGCTTTCTCCTGGAAATGGGGCTGGACTCGCCTCACGGTTTCCGCGGGGAGGTTTCGCAAGACCATTCCCTATCGTTGACAGAGGCTGCCAACTCGCCAGTTTAAGAACAACCTGCAAGGAGGTCGATTCATGGAACCCAACGAAGTGGAAGAACTCAAGGAACACGCCGAGCACGCCGAGCACGAGAAGGTGCTCCGTCCGGTTGCCTTCACCATGAGCCTGCTCGCCGTGCTCGTCGCCGTCTGCACGGTCCTCGGCCACCGCACCCACACAGAAGCCGTCCTCAACCAGGACCGGGCCACCGACCAGTGGAACGAGTACCAGGCCCACAAGATTCGCGCCCACAATGACGACCTGACCGCCCAGTTGCTCAGCGTGGTCACCATCGCCGACGAGAACGCCGCCCGCAAGTTCGAGAAGACCATCGCCGAGCAGAAGGAAAAGAAGGCCAAGGAGCTTGAGGAGGACAAAGCCCACGCCGAGGCCCTCGAGACGAAGGTCGAGCAGGCCGAAGCCCACGCCGTTCGGTTCGACTTCGCTGAGGCGATGCTGGAAATAGGCCTCGTCATCACCTCGGTCACGCTGCTCACCCGCAACCGCCTCTACTGGTACCTGGGACTCGTCTTCTCCGCGCTCGGTATCGCCTCCGCGCTCTCCGTCCTGCTGCTCCACTAGGTTTTTTTGCCGCTTGGTTTCGCACCATCTCCGTGCCTCATCCTTTCGCCGGCTCTTCGAGAAGAAAACTGGCGAAAGGGTGGGAAACCACGAAAGCCAAAGAACGAGATCATGCGGTCATGGACCTGGCGTGTGCGCGGCAGATTGCCTCCCCCAGCCATGTGGTAGACTTTCGGCGGTATGAAACCTCTTTTTGCCGCATTCCTCCTTGCCCTCGGCATTGCCGCGCTGCCGGCGCAAACCCCCTCCGCGCCGGCCACTCGCGCCTACTCCAGCCCCCTTGGCTTCAGTTACAGCTTCCCCGCCGACTGGCAGGTTGTGGACATGAGCGCCACCCTCCCAGACGCGCAGAAGCAGGCGCAGCAGAAGGCCGCCTCCGAGGACGAAAAGCGCGGCGCAGCCTGCATCCAGATCGCGCTCAGCGCCCGCCACGGCTCACCGGTCTCCACCGTCGTCGCCCTAGTGCTTCCCTTCGCCTGCCTCGGCTCTGAGATGACGGAGAAGGACCTGCCCGGCATGGCCTCCGGCGCCATCGACGGCATCAGCCCCAACTTCAACCTCGGCGAGCCCGTCTTCGGCTCCTACTCGCTCGGCCGCCACAGCCTCTTCATCGAGCGCGTCTCCGCCAGCCTGAAGGGCAACATGGGCGCCCAGTTCACCATCGAGAGCGTCTGCACCCTGGTCGAAAAGGGCGCCGTCTGCTGGATGGCCATGGCCGCCACCGACCCGGACCTGGCAGTATTCGAGCACGGACTGGTCACCCTCGACAAGGAGCCTCCCACCGCGCTGGTGCCAGCCGACGCTTTCCAGAAGAAGACGAACTGAGCACCCCCCCCGGCTCGGGCGGCAAAGGCGCGTTGCTGCTGCGCGACCAGGTGGAACCGGCCACCGGCCCGAGGCGCGGCTGCGCCGGCGGGAATCAGGCACGCACGGCGAAGTCCATGGACGACATATCCTCGAGGCGGTGCGGGGGCAGCGGCCGGCTGAAGAGATAGCCCTGAAAGGCGTCGCAGCCCAGCTTGACCAGGAAGCGGCGCTGCTCCTCGGTCTCCACTCCTTCGGCCAGCACGGACAGGTTCATGGCGCGGCTGAGCGAGACGATGGTCTGCGCGATGGCTCCGCTGGTGGGGTCGTCGAGGATGTCCTGCACGAACGAGCGGTCGATCTTCAACTGGTCCAGCGGCAGCCGCTTGAGGTAGGTCAGCGAGGAGTAGCCGGTGCCGAAGTCGTCCAGCGAGAAGTGCACGCCGAGCATCTTCAGCGAGGTCATCTTGGTGATCAGGTCGTCCAGGTTCTCGGCCAGCATGCTCTCGGTTAGCTCCAGCGTCAGTTGCTCAGGGTTGGCGCCGGAGCGCTCCAGCGCATCCAGCACCTGCTCGACGAAATCCGGCTGGCGGAACTGCCGGGCGCTGATGTTGACAGCCACGGTGACGGGGGGCGTGTTTTCGCGGCTCGACCAGTGGGCAATCTGCCGGCAGGCCTCGATCAGCACCCATGAGCCCAGCGGCAGAATCAGGCCGGTCTCCTCGGCCAGCCCGATGAACTCGCCCGGGGCCAGCAGCCCGCGCCGGGGATGGTTCCAGCGCAGCAGCGCCTCGGCCCCCACCAGCCTGCTCGCCGAGACCTGCGGCTGGTACCACAGTACGAACTGTCCGGCGCGGATCGCCTGGCGC
>JBAVMZ010000160.1:0-14003 GCA_049690595.1 Occallatibacter sp.
GAGCTGGACCGCACGCTGCTGGCTCACCTGGAGCCGCTTGGGCTGCCAGAGCCGGCCGCTCCGCTGCACTCCGAGTCGCCTGGACTGATGATCGACCGGCTCTCGATCCTGGCGCTGAAGATCTACCACACGCGCGAGGAGGCCGAGCGGACCGGCGCCCCCACGGGCCACGCAGAACGCAACCGGGAGAGGCTCGAGGTTCTCGTGGAACAGCGCGCCGACCTGGCCGCCTGCCTGGACACGTTTTGGGCCGAGGTCGTCTCTGGCAGGCGACGTTTCAAGCTCTACCGCCAACTGAAGATGTACAACGACCCCACGCTGAACCCCGCCATTTACGCCGGTACGGCGAGCGGCGGCGGCGCCTGACAGGAGGCCCCGATCCGGCCCCCATTGACGGGAGGGCGGGATGCCGGTATAAAAGGGGCCTGAGCATCGCAAATCTCCCACGGCTCCGCGAATGCCGGTTGCGATCCGGCCAAAGCGCGCCGTGTGGAGAGACAGGCTCCCGGGTACGTCACCATGGAAGAGGCACGATCCGCGGTTGCAGGCCGCGCAAAAGCGTCCCATCCGGCAGTGAACCCCGGCGGGCACTCCGGCTCGGGAGCAGGTATGGCATTCCTCCAGCAATATCAGGCCGCGGTCCAGCTTCTGCAACAGGGAAAGACGGAGAAGGCGCTGGCTGCCTTCGAGAAACTCGCGCCGGAGGCTCCGGCCAACTTCAGCGAGCGCTGCCGGATGTACCAGGTCACCTGCCGCCGCTTGCTCGAGCGGAACAAGCTGGTCTTCCTCACGCCGGAAGAGCAGTACGACTTCGCCATCTCGCAGTTGAACACCGGTTACTACGAAGAAGCCCGCGAGCAGTTCGAGAGCATCCTGGCCGACCATCCCGAGGCCGATTTTGTCTACTACGGGCTGGCGCTGCTGGACGCGATCACCGGCCGCACCCACGACTGCCTGCGGAACCTGGCTCACGCCATCAAGCTGAACCCGCGCAACCGGTTGCAGGCGCGCGCGGACAACGATTTCCAGACGATGCTGGACGACCCGCGCTTTACCGAGCTTCTTTACCCAGAGGTTCCCTAGTGTCCTGTCTCCGAAGTTCCTGGCAGGAAGACCCGAGAACAACCGCAGGTCCTTCGACTCCATTTGGCGCAGACTACGCGCCAAACTACGCTCAGGATGACAGTTTATTTTCGATCCGGACTTCCGAGGCACCACCCAAGCTGCCGGTGAAAGCCGGAGATGGCGCCCAACCATGAAGTCCAGAACCAAGCAGCAGTCCAGCACGCCCACCGGCTCGTTCGCGCCCCTGCGCGTGGTGGCCATCGGCGGAGGGACGGGACTGTCCACGCTGCTGCGGGGCCTGCGCTGCCACGTGGCCGCGCCGGGCCAGGCCACGCCGCAGGGCCTGCCCATCTCCGACCTGGCCGCGGTGGTGACGGTGACCGACGACGGAGGCTCCAGCGGCCGGCTGCGCCGCGACTTCAATATGCTGCCCCCCGGCGATCTGCGCAACTGCATGGTCGCCCTCAGCGAAGAAGAAGATGTGCTGGTCCGGCTCTTCGCGCACCGCTTCCGCTCCGGCGATGCACTGGAAGGTCACAATTTCGGGAACCTCTTTCTGGCCGCGCTGACCGAGATTACGGGCGACTTTGCCCACGCCATCCAGCTCGCGGCCGAGATCCTGGCCACGCGCGGGCACATATACCCGGTGACCACCACCAACGCCACGCTGGTCGCGCGCATGGAAGACGGATCGCTGGTGCGCGGCGAGACCCGCATCACGGCCAGCCGGCAGCGCATTGCCGAGCTGATGCTGGAGCCGCCCGACGCAGCGCCCCTGCCGGAGACCCTGGAAGCCATCGAGCGCGCCGACCTGATCACGGTCGGTCCTGGCTCGCTCTACACCTCGCTGATCACCAACCTGCTGGTGCAGGGCATCCCCGCCGCGCTGGCCCAGGCGCGCGGGGTCCGCGTCTACGTCTGCAACCTGATGACCCAGGCCAACGAGAGCCTAGGGCTGACCGCCTCGCAGCACATCGAGCGCATCTACGAACACACGCGCGCACCCATCTTCGACTACGCGCTGGTCAACACCGGGCAGTTCCCGCCGGAGACGCTGGCTCGCTACGCGGCCGAGAACGCCTTTCCCATCGAGCCCGACGTGGAGCGCATCGAGGCTCTGGGCGTGCGGGTCATCGCCGGCGACCTTGCCGATCCGCCGGCCGGCGAGGCC
This sequence comes from Occallatibacter sp., assembly GCA_049690595.1. Lineage (GTDB taxonomy): Bacteria > Acidobacteriota > Terriglobia > Terriglobales > Acidobacteriaceae > Telmatobacter. The sequence goes on from JBAVMZ010000160.1 coordinate 2,237, forward strand.
AGCGCTGTCCGCCACAACACCGCGCGGCTGACCGGCGCTCTGCTGGCCCTGGGGCGCACTGCCAGCACCCTAAAATAGTCCTTTCCCATCTCCCGTCTTCTGGCGTACAGTTTTCCCGCGGGCACACGCCTGCATTTTTCCAACCATCGGGAGGACTCATGCGCAAGACCGGATTATGGATGACCGTGGGCTGCCTTGCGGCGATGGCGGCTCTGGTGTGGGCGCAGGCAGTGCGCAAGGCGGGGCTTTGGGAGGTGACCAGCCAGATGACCTGGCAGCAGTCGCCGCTTCCGCCCGGGATGCAGATGCCCGCCGGCATGCCCAACCCCTTCAACCAGCCGCCGCGCACCAACCAGGTCTGCCTCACCCAGGCGATGATCGACAGATACGGCGCTCCGGTGCCGCAGGCGCAGAACCCGCGCGGCCAGAACGATTGCAAGATGTCCAATGTGGTGCTGACCGCCAACAGCATGACCGCGGAGATGACCTGCACCGGCAGCATGAACGGCCACGGAACCATGCAGTCCACCTGGCAGGGCGACACCGCCAAAGGCAAGCTGCACTTCACCGGCACCATGCAGGGCGGCGGCCCGGGCGGAGGCGGAGGCCCACGCCCGGTCGAGTGGACGGTCGAGTCCACCTCCACCTACAAAGGCCCCGACTGCGGCAGCGTGAGACCGGCGCCGATGCCGGACAGCAACTGACGACACGCGGCTTGCGCCGGTGAAGTTGGGGCCGGTAGCAAATCGAGTTCTCCGTCTTCCAAAGGCCGGACACTGTCCGGCCTTTGCATCTTTGGGTTCGCTCTTACCTTGCTCTCCGTCGTTTCCAAAGTGTCTTTTGTGATACCATTCCTTCGTGATCGAGATTCGGCAGTACGTTGACCGATCCGGGCGCAACCCGTTCGAGCGGTGGTTCGTGAACTTGGACGATATCACCCAATCGAGAGTCACGATCTCGCTCGATCGGCTGGAACGTGGCAACGTATCGGCAGCAAAGAGCGTTGGCGGCGGCGTCAACGAACTGCGTCTGGATTTTGGCCCTGGCTATCGCATCTACTTCGGCTGGGACGGAATGCAGCTCGTCATCCTGCTGGGCGGCGGGAGCAAGAGAAGCCAGCAGGCCGATATCGCCGCCGCGCAGGCAATCTGGCGCGAGTACAAGCAGCGCAAGCGGGAGGAATCATGACCCTCACCAAGAGCTTCAACGAAACCGTCAAGAGTCGCCTTGAGCAAAGCGCCAAGTTCCGCCGCGCCCTGCTGCGCGAGGCGATCGGCGCAATGCTCGCGGGCGACCTCGATACCGGCAAGTCGGTGCTGCGCAAGTACATCAACGGAACCATTGGCTTCGTGCGGCTCGGAGAGGCTGTGGGCCGATCCCCCAAGGTCCTGATGCGCATGTTCAGCGCCTCCGGCAACCCCCAGGCGCGCAATCTCTTCGCCATCGTGGCCCACCTGCAGAAGCTGGAAGGCACGGTGCTGGAAGTGGTGGACCGGGCAGCGGCCTGACGCGGACTCGCCGCCCGTCGGCCCGCGGTCTTCCTCGCTTGCGGCCGACCCGCCCCCTTCATCCGCCGATGCTCACCGTGCCGCCGTTGACGCCCACCGCGATCTGCTGTCCACCGTGGATGCTTCCCGAGCCAGCTACCAATTGCCCGGATTTGGTCCTCTGGCGAGGTCTGAGAACACAGCGAAGACGGCTGCCCCAGATAAGCGTACGATTCCTCTCAAACGTCGCGAGGCAACTCGAATGGAAGCCCCTCACTCGCATCCCCGCGCCTGGACAAAGTTGCCTGTCGCCCTGCAGGCCATTCTCGCAGGCTTTTTTGTCGCCGCCGTTTCCGCCAACGTATGGCCCCTGCTGCTCCTGAGTCTGGGCTTGCTGCCCGCCGCTCTGGTTGAAGTGTTGTTTCTCGCCGTTTTCCTTTGGTGGGCGGGTGGCGGCGGACCGCTGCGCGCAATGCAGGCGGCCCGCGCAAGCGCATTTCGGAACGTTGACCTGACCCGCCGGCAATGGCTTTGGGGGCTTGTCGCGGCGTTCTTCCTTGCCGCAACCGTTCATGCCTCAATTGTCTTGCTGTTCCGGTTCGTGCCTTATCCTGTCGCGGCATTCCGGCAGGGTTACGATCTTTCCTTCATCCCGTCGCAACCATTGAGGTGGGTTGCCATCGCCATCTCGGCGGCGTCGGCCGCAATCTGCGAAGAAACCGGCTTTCGCGGATTCATGCAGCGGCCGATTGAGCTGCGCTACGGCGCAACAGTGGCGATTGTCGTCTCTTCCTTCTTCTTCATGACCCTGCATTTGACCAAAGCCTGGGCCCTGCTTGGCATGGTTCCCATCGTCTTTGGCGCAGGCGTATTGCTGGGGATGCTTGCCTGGTCCGCCGATTCGCTCATTCCGGGCTTCATCGGCCATTTTGCGATGGATGTGGGCCTGTTTGCTTACTGGTGGACGGGAATTGCCGGCAGCTTCAGCGCCCGCACGGTTCAGGAAGTGGGCGTGGATCGGCCTTTCCTCGTCGCCTGTTTTGTATTTGCGGTCTCGCTCGCTCTCGCCCTGCTCGCGATTTCAAAGCTGCGTAGATCTGCGGGCACCACTCAACGGAAGCTGCCTATTTGAGAATTGCCGGAGCGCTCGATCCGATCAACAAAGAAACCCTCACCCTTCCACCGTCCGCTTCAACTGGCCGCAGGCGGCGAAGATGTCGCGTCCGCGCGGTTTGCGCACGTAGACGCGGACGCCGGCGGCGGCCAGCGTGTTGCGGAATCCCTCCACCGCGTCCTTGTGCGGCGTGAAGTAGGGGATGCCCGGGCCGGGATTCCAGGCGATCAGGTTCACCTTGACCGGCAGCCCGGAGCGGCGGACGAGCCGGCAGAGTTCCTCGGCGTGGACCAGGCGGTCGGTCATGCCGCCCAGCAGCACGTACTCGAAGGTGATGCGCTCGGCCGGTCGCAGCGGCACCTTGCGCACCGCTTCCAGGATTTGCTTGATCCCCCACTTGCGGTTGACGGGCATGATGACCTCGCGGGTCGAGTCGTTGGAGGCGTTCAGGCTGATGGCCAGCCGCGGACGCAGCTCCGGCGGCTCCAGCGCAAAGCGTTCGATGCCAGGTACGATGCCCGAGGTGGAGACGGTCATCCGGCGCGGGCTCAGGCCCACCTCGTTTACAAGCAGGCGCACGGCGGCCATGAAGTTGTCGTAGTTCAGAAACGGCTCGCCCATGCCCATGAAGACCAGGTTGACGCGGTCGCGGCCCACCTCGACCCCGTGGCGATCGAGCGCCGCCACCACCTGCCCGGCGATCTCGCCGGCGGAGAGGTTGCGCCGGATGCCCATCCGCGCGGTCAGGCAGAAGCGGCAGTTGACGGCGCAGCCAATCTGGCTGGAGACGCAGAGGGTGGCCCGCTCCCAGGAGTGAGGCGGAGCGCCTGCGGATTCCGGCGCTGCGGCTTCGGCGCCCGCGTCCTCGCCGGCCTCGCCGCCGTCTCCTTCCGGCATCCAGACCGCTTCGACGGTCTCGCGCTCCGGCCCCGGGCACTCGACCAGATACCGCTCCGTCCCATCGGTCGACTTGAAGGTCTGCGAAATGCGCGGCCGGCCCACCTGCCAGCCCTCGGCCACGAGCCGCTGGCGCAGCGCGAGGGGCAGAGTCGTGATCAGGTCGATCTCCGCAAGACGGTGACGGTAAAGGGCGTCGGCCAGTTGCCGGCCGCGGAAGGCCGGCTCGCCCGCCTCGTCCATTACCGCAGTGAGCGCCGCCTCGTCCTTGCCAAAGAGAAGGCGCGGCGCGGCAGGCGCCTCCGGGGCGGGCGCAAGAGAGACGAGTTGGTCGTGGTCTTCCCGCACGGCTCCCGGTCAGGATAGAGCATCTGCGCCTGCCCGCGCAGCCCGCCCCCGCGGCTGGCCGCGACCACCGCGCTATCCAGCCCGGTTTGGCCTACAATCAGATTCGTACCGGAGGACGATGACCATCGAGAGAAACCTGCGCCGAACCGTGCTGCCCAGCGGCCTGATCGTGCTGACCGAGCGGATGGAGCATCTGCGCTCGGTGGCCATGGGGGTCTGGATCAAGTCCGGCTCTCGCTGCGAGGCGGCCGAGATCAACGGCATCTCGCATTTCGTGGAGCACATGCTCTTCAAGGGCACGCGTTCGCGCTCGGCGCAGAGCATTGCGCGCGAGATGGACTCGATCGGCGGCAACCTGGACGCCTTCACCGGCAAGGAAACCATCTGCTTCAACGTCAAATCGCTGGCCGATCACATGCCCGTTGCCCTGGACGTGCTGACCGATCTGGTGCTGAATCCCGTCTTCGCCGCCGGCGATATCGAGCGCGAGCGCGGCGTGATCCTCGAAGAGATCAAGATCGACGAAGACAACCCGGACGTGCTGGTGCACGAGATATTCACCCAGAACCTGTGGCGCGACCATCCGCTGGGCAAGCCGATCCTTGGCACCAGCAAGACCGTGGCGCGGCTGGGCCAGCGGAACCTGCTCGACTACCACGGCGACCGCTTCCGCGGCGGCAACATGGTCTTCTCGGCCGCGGGCAACCTGGAGCACGACAGCTTTGTCGAGCAGGTAGCGGCGAAGCTCGCCAGCCTGACCCCCGGCGCCACGCTGCCCGAACTGGAGGCGCCGGTGGCCAGCGCGCGGATTGTGCTGCGCAACAAGAAGGCGCTCGAACAGGTGCAGGTCTGCCTGGGCGTGACCGCGCCGCCCATCGCCGACGAGAGCCGCTACGCCGCGCTGATCCTGAACACGGTGCTGGGCGGGGGCATGAGTTCGCGCCTCTTCCAGACCATCCGCGAGGAGCGCGGCATGGTTTACAGCATCTACTCCGACCTGAGCCCGTTGCGCGACACCGGAACGCTCTGCGTCTACGCCGGCACCTCGGCAGGCAAGGTGCTGGAAGTGGTGGACCTGATTCTTGCCGAGTTCCGCAAACTGAAGGAGACGCCGCTCGAAGCCGAGGAATTGAATCGCGCCAGGGACCAGTTGCGCGGCAACATCCTGATGGGTCTGGAAAGCACGAACTCGCGCATGGCCAACCTGGCACGCCAGGAGATGTACTTCCGCCAGTTCTTCTCCGCCGACGAGGTGATCGCACGGCTCTCGGAGGTGACCGCCGAGGAGGTGCAGGGGATGGCCCAGCGGCTCTTCGACCCCGAGCGCATCGCCGTGACCCTGCTCGGCCGGCTCGACGGCGTAAGGCTGGGCAGAGCGCGGCTGGAGTGCTGAAAGGAAGGGAACAGGGATCAGGGATCAGGGAAAACGGATCGGCGAGGGCGCTTTCGTAGCGCCGGCCGGGCACTCGCATGGGGTGCGGAGGGCATCCCATCACCCTGTCGCCGAAGCGAAGCCTGCAACCAGCTTTGACGCGTGAAACGAAGGTCGCCTCCAGTCGCTGACCCCTGACCCCTGTTCCCTGTTCCCTGCCCCTCCGAGCGTTCCCTTCCCCTCCCCCGTCTAACCGTTGTAGGATTTTCTCGGGCGTGCCGCGCTCGTTTGTGGCCGCGCCCACGAGGCTCTGGACCGACATGAAATGCTCGAACCTTCTCTCCCGCCACAGCAACGCGCGCGCCGCCCGCGCCAACGGCTTCACGCTGATGGAACTGCTGATCGTGATGGCGATCATCGCCATCCTCATGCTCATCGGCATTCCCACCACGCGCAGCCTGATGAAGCAGTCGCACGAGCTGTCCGCCAAGAAGTCGCTGCAGACGATTCAACAGGTCGAGCAGATGTACGCCGACCGCTATCCAAGCAAGGGTTTCGCCTGCAACCTCTCGTATCTGGGCGGCGACACCAGCCAGGGCGCGCCCTCGGCCACCTCGGCCCAGATGATCCCCGACGACCTGGCCAAGGGCAACAAGTCCGGCTACAACTTTGCCATCACCAACTGCCAGAAGTCGACCCAGGACGGCTCCGAGCGCGTGGTCAGCTACACCGTGACCGCCGTGCCCGAGTCGCTGAACAAGACCGGCGACCGCGGCTTCTGCACCGACGACGGCGGCGTACTGAAGCAGGACCCCACCGGCGGCGCCAACTGCACGGAAACTGTGCGATGAAACTTTCTGGCCTGCGTGGCGGTCTGATGCTGGCCGCCGCGCTGCTTCCCTCTTTGCTGCCCGCCCAGACGCCGTCTCCCGCCGCGCAGGCGCTGGCCCGCCTCGTCGACAGCCATTACAACCAGTTGCACTCGCTCCGCACCGGCTTCACCGAAAGCTACGAGGGGATGGGCATCCGTCGGACGGAAGGCGGCACGCTGCTGCTGCTCAAGCCCGGGCGCATGCGCTGGGATTACACCGAGCCTGCCGGCAAGCTCTTCTTGCTCGACGGCAGGTTCGCCTGGTTCTATGCCAAGGGCGATCCGCAGGTGCAGCGCATCCCCGCCGCGAAGCTCAATGACCTGCGCTCACCGCTGCGCTACCTGCTGGGCCACACGCAGCTCGAAAAGGAATTGAATGGGCTGCAGATCTCTTCGGTCTCCAACGGCCGGACGACGCTGACTGGCGTACCCAAAGGCCAGGAGCGGCGCATTGCCCGGCTCAGCCTCACTGTCACACCTCAGGGCGCCATCACCGCCATCGAGATGGAGGAAGTGGACGGCGCGGTGACCCGCTTCTCCTTCGCCAGCGAAGAGCCCAACATCCAGCTTCCCGAAAAGCTCTTCCACTTCACCCCGCCCACGGGCGTGCCGGTGGTGGATGCGCTACCGCCGGTGTGAGGAAGACAGTAGTCAGTGATCAGTGGTCAGTGGGCGCGAGGGCTTCGTGCTGGCTCCTTTGACGAGCAGCCAGAGGGCCGTGCCCGCCTCCGCGACAAACATGATGGGGTAGAGCGGGTAGGTCCACTTCGCACAAGCGGGAAAGAAGCCCTGCTGCACGAAGCAGATCGTCATGCTGACGGCGTCGGCCAGAAGCAGCACGCCCCAGAAGCGCGGAATGAAACCCGACTTGTAAACCAGCCAGCCCAAGGGATAAAGCCACGCGCCATAGAAGAGCGTGGCCACGATCATGCCCGCGCCGCCGACGTGCTCGATCAACATGGCCATGGCCTGCGCCTGGTCTGAGGTAAACCCGCGCAACGGATCGCCGGAGGCCAGCCATTGCAGGGCGCCGAAACGCAGAGAGGTGGCGGCGCACTCCGCGGCGACACCTGCGAGGTTGAGCAGCATCAACAGCACGGCAAGACCCCTGCCTACCGGCTTCAAGAGCAGGTACAAACACCAGGCGGCCGAGAAGAACAGCAGCGCGGAGACGATCTCGCCGAGGAACGCCGCACGGAAAAGCATCATCGAATGCTGAATCGTTCGCGCCGTCGCGGCCGGATCGCTGGAGACAATCCGCCCCTGCACGGTTGAGCAGGTAGCGAAGAGGACGATGAAAGCGAGGTAGACCGCCCCGGTCCACCGAGCGAGCCTGTTGCGCGCCGCAGCCTGCGATTCGACTGCCATCTCTTCAACTCTTTCGTCTGTCATGGACGATGCTTCCTTTCCCGTGCGGAGAACGGTTCACTCGTACCGTAGCGCCTCGATGGGATCGAGATTCGCGGCGCGGATGGCAGGGATCATGCCGCTCACCAGACCGGTGACGATGAGGATGGCGGTTGCGACGAGGACCGACGCGGGCGAGATGAGCAGGCGGATGTCGGCAGCCTCGGCGTTCTTGGCCAAAGCGCTGTAGAAGGTGATGCGGCCCACGCCGATGGAGATGGCGTAGGCCAGCGCAATGCCGCTCAGGCCGCCAACGGCGGTGATGGCCAGAGCCTCGGCCAGGAACTGTGTGAGGATGTGATGTCGCTGCGCGCCGAGCGCCTTCTCAATGCCGATCTCGCGCGTGCGCTGCTGCACGGCCACCAGCATGATGTTCATCAGTCCGATACCGGCAATGCCCAGCGTAAGCGCGCCGACCAGCGAGAGCAGCACCTGCAGCGCGATCGAGAGGATGCGGAACTGTTTGAGCTGGGTGAGGATGTTGGCCACGAAGATGGCGCGGTGGTCCGAGGGGCGGAAGTGGTGGGCCGCCGCCATGGTCTCGCGCAGCGACTTCTCGGCCAGCTCGTTATCGCCCTGGTAGTTGAACCAGATGCCATCGAGGTACTTGGTATCGGTGAGGTCGCTCATGGTGGTGAAGGGCACGTAGACGGTGCGGTTGCGGTCGTCGTCGCCCTCCTGCATCTTGGGCTGCAGCACGCCGATGATGGTGAACATCACGCCGTTGAGCCGGATGGTCTCACCCAGAGCATAGCCGCCTGAGAAGAGCTTGGTTTTGGACTCCGAGCCGATGACGCAGACGTGCGCGCGCTGCTGCTCCTCTTCGCCGTTGAAGAAGCGCCCCTGGTCCATGTCGAGGGTGTAGATCTGCTGGAAGACCGAGCGCACGCCGGACACCGACCATGTGAAGGTGTGCAGGTCGTTCTGCACGGTCGCGTCTTTGTAGTTGGCGGGCGAGATATGGTAGACGCCGGGCACGGTATTGTAGATGCGATCCACGTCGTCCAGGGTGAAGCGGACGCGGGCGCCGGCCTTGTCGCCGCCGGCCTGCTCGCTGGTGCGGCCCGGGAAGACGCCAATCATGTTGGTGCCCCACTCGGCGAAGATGGCCTCGATGGCGCGGCTGAAACCCGCGCCATAGGCAAGCAGCAGCACCACCGTAGCGATGCCCCAGGCCATGCCGATCATGGTGATGGCGGTGCGGCGGCGGTTGTAGAGCATCGCCTCCCAGGCTTGGGCGAGAATGTCTTTGAGCATAGCGGTCCTGCAAGTGGACAAGTGGATAGGTGAACAAGTGGACAGGTGAGCGATTAAGTGAGTTTCGCCTTCAGAGAACGGGCGAGCAGATATAGAAGCTTTCCCACCTCGTGCGCGGATTCATTCGCGTGGTCAAGACTTTCCGGGTCATCGAGCCCAACCCGCCTCGCGATTTCGAGTTGCGTTTGCATCTCGCAGAGCGAGCCGCGAGCCATGGCTAGAAACTGCAGGAACTCCTTTGTGCCCGCTCTTCCCTGCCCCTCGGCGATGTTACTTGGCACCGAAACTGCGGAACGTCGAAGTTGACTCGCCAATCCATACATCTCTTCACGAGGAAACAGGCGCGTCAGTTGGTATATCTCCACGGACAGGTTCATCGCCTTCTGCCAGACGAGCAAATCACGGAATGAAGCAACCATAACGAGATCCTTTCGGCCCTCATCCTCGCTCCCGGCCCACCCACTTGTCCACCTGTCCACCTGTCCACCTGTTCACTCCCGCCTCAGCGCCTCGACCGGGTCCAGCGCGGCGGCCTTGCTGGCCGGGTAGAGGCCGGCGGCCACGCCGCTCAGCACCAGCGAGCCAAGGGCCAGTGCCGCCGACCAGGGCACCAGCCGCGGCGGGTCCCAGCCCGGCATCTTGCCGGTCAGCACTTGCTGCAGCAGCCACATGAACAAGCCCGAGACGGCAATCCCGATCAGCCCGCTGATGCCGGTCAGTAGCAGGCCCTCCCAGAAGAACTGCGCCAGGATGCTGCCACGGGTGGCGCCCAGCGCCTTCAACAGCCCGATCTCGGGGGTCCGCTCGGTGACCGAAACAAGCATGATGTTGATGATGCCCACGGCGCCCAGGCCGAGAGTGACGATGCCGACGCCGCCGAGGAAGACATCCATAGCGGTGAAGATGGCGCCGATCATCTTCTCCTCATCGATGGTGTCCCACTCGTTGAAGGCGTCCTTGAGGTCGGGTGCGAAGCCGTGGTTGGCGGCGATGACGCGGTGGACTGCGGCCTTGGCGTCAGTGGCGTCGCCCTTGTTCGTGGGCTGGTACTGCAGCGAGCCGACGGCATCGCGGGCCACGTTGTCGCCTTTCATGGCGAACAGCTCCTGCATGACGGTCAGCGGGATGTAGACCTTCTGGTTGTCGCTGTCGTTGTTGCCGTGGCTGATGGGCTCCACGCGGCCGATGATGGTGAAGCTGACGTCGTTGATGGTGATGGTCTCGCCCAGCATGGGGCGGCCGGGAAACAGCAGCGTGGCGCTCTTCGAACCGAGCACGGCCACGCGGTGCCGCTCGGCCAGGTCGCGGTCCGAGAGGAAGCGGCCCTCGGCCAGGGGCACGAAGCGGACGGCGGGGAAGTTGGGCTCGACGCCCATCACCTGCCCGGAGGTGTTGGCATAGGCGCTGACTTCGTAAAGGTCGTTGCGGCCGAGGACGGCGGTGACCGAGCGCAGTTCGGGCAGGCGGCGCATCGCCTCCTCGTCGCGCAGGGTCATCTGGTAGGGGCGCATCCCGGTGTGCTGGTTGGCGACCGCCGGGATGGTGCCGTTCCACATCATGACCACGTCGTTGCCGAAGGTGGAGAGCTGCCTGTGCTGGCCGGAGCGGAAGCCCTCGCCCAGGCCGACCAGGACTAGGAGCGAGCCCACGCCCCAGGCGATGCCGAACATGGTCAGGAAGCTGCGCACCTTGTTGGCAAGGATGGCGCGGAAGACCTGCCCGAGCGTGTCAGAGAAAGACTGCATAGCGATTGGACGCCGCGGGAGGGCGTCTGGGGAGGAATACGCGGGAAGTGGGGGTTCGGTTCCCTGGGCGGCGGCAGTTGGGTCAGCTGGATTGCGCCGGCGCCGCCGCTCAGTCCTCGGAGGTCGACAGACCGGCCCAGCCCTGGGAGATTGTCTCTTTCATCTTGTCGATTGTGATCGGCTTGCCGGTGCACTTCGCGCAGCCCTCCAGATCCATAATCGAGCGGGTCTGCGGTTTGAGCACGAACTCGCCCGCCTTGTTCTCGACGAACCTTATCCGGTGACCGGGTTTGAGGCCCAGCTTACGGCGGAGTTCGACAGTTTGCAGGCTGCTCCGAAGAAGAGGCAACCGCAGGTCCTTCGACTCCGCTGCGCTCCGCTCCTCATGGACGGGCGGGATTTCCAGTGCCCCTACGAGGCTTGAGACGGCATTTGGCGCTCAACCCAGGACTGCCCCCTCGCGTCGTTCGGGGTTGTCCTGGGGTAACCTCCCTTGTCCCTCAGAGGCGGGCGCAGCGGCAGGCCGTTCATTTCAGCCGCAACGCGACGTCGGGCGTCGGGCTACCAAGGATGACAGAGTTGTGGTAAGCCAAGCGTTTTGTGGCGATTGCAATCTGATGATTTCGCGCTGTGACGCGACGTGGAGGGTCGGGCTACTCCCCATGCACAGATCCACAATTGGATCCGTGTGAGGGAAGGATGCGCGGGTCAGGAAACCCGCGCCACAGCCGGCCGGGGGTTGCGCATCGGGGCGGAGGCGACGGGGAACTTCCGTTGGTTCCGGCGGCTGCTGGCGGACCCGGGATTGGAGTTTGTGCTGGGGGATGCGAGCGCGATCCGGGCCAGCTATCCTCGCAAACAGGAGACCGACAAGCGCGATTCCAGACAGATTTTGAGCTTGCTGGTGGAGAGTCGGTTTCCGGCGGTCTGGCAGCCTCCAGTGGAGAACGATCAGGAGCGGCAGTTGCTGTTGCACCGCTGCCGGCTGCCACCCCAGCGACGAAAACCTGTCGCTGGGGGCCCCGGCTCGCATGCGGGGCTGTGCGTGTAGCGTCGTGGCCCGGCTCAGGGCCGAGAGACTGATTGGACGCCCCGCCTTTTCCCCATAACAGCCTATGGCAAAAGTCCAAGTTGCCGAAAAACATCCCTCAGGGGCTTCTATGAGACGGCTGGTATTGTCAAGGTTTTTGTCGTTGTTTTTGCATTTGCTTTTTCCTTAGTGGCGTCTTTTGCTTTTGCATTTGCTTTTGCATTTGCTTTTGCCTTTCG
>JBAVMZ010000161.1:0-1915 GCA_049690595.1 Occallatibacter sp.
CCAGTAATCAGCAAAAAGTGCAGCCATTGCAGTTGCCAGAAGTCCAAACCTGAAGCCTGCAAAAAGTGCTGCGATTATCACAGATGGATAGAAGAAAATATATGTCGGTAAGTCACCGCCAACGAGCTTCACCACCGCCAGATGTAAAAGAAGCGCTGCTATAGTGATGCAAATTGAGACGGCATAGCGGACAAGTGAAGAATTACTAAAGACAAGTTTAATTTTCATTCAAAATCTTCCCAAGGTGATAAAAGTAGTCCGCTCATATTAAAAAAATGATCAGGATTTCTTAGAGCGAAAATACTCGCCTTCCCGGTCTATAGATATCCTTTTGCCAAAATCCCCGGGATATCCTCTGCCGGCAACGGCCGGCTGAACAAGTAGCCCTGGATTTCGTCGCATCCATGTTCCCGCAGGAAAGACAACTGCTCCCGGGTCTCAACGCCTTCGGCAATGGTCTTTAAATTCAGACTGTGCGCCATAGCGATCGTCGCTCTGACGATTGCCTGATCTTTGGGATCGGATGCCAAGCTCTTGACAAAGGACTGATCTATCTTCAAGAAATCCAGTGCAGGCAGCCGTTTCAAATAGCTCAAGGATGAATATCCCGTACCGAAATCATCAATCAATATCCCTATGCCCATCGCTTCCAGTTCAGTCAGTATCCGAATAGCCTTCTCCGGGTTCCGCATAAGTACGCTTTCCGTTATTTCCAACTCCAGACACTGCGAGGGAATCATGGTCTGCCGTAAGGCATCCTTAACTATTTCTATCAGGTTTTGTTGATCAAACTGGATACCCGACACGTTCAGAGAGACGGCTATCTGTTTGTAGCCCGCTTCCTGCCATGTTTTGATTTGCCTGCAGACGGCGCGTATTACAAACTCTCCGATGGGTATAATGAGGCCGCTTGTTTCGGCCATGGGGATAAACTGTACGGGTGGAATCAGACCCTTATCCGGATGTATCCAGCGGATCAGCGCTTCCATCCCTTTGATCATTCCCGTTGCCGCAGCTACCTTCGGCTGGTAGTAGAGCACCAGCTCATTTCGCTCCAGGGCCTTATGCAGGTCGCTCTCCAGCGTCAGGAGCGCCAGCACCGAGGAATGCATCGAGCTTGAATAAAAGTGATAGTTGTTTTTCCCTTCGCTCTTTGTGTGTCTCATTGCCTTTTCGGCGTTTTTAAGGAGCTCGTCAACATCCGTTCCGTCATCGGGATACAAGGAAATGCCGATACTGACGGTTATAAATACCTCGCGACCATTCAGATCATAAGGGGCGGACATTTCCTCAAGTAGACGATGAGATATTTTTGCGGCGTCCTGAGCCTGATTGAGATCATGCGCCAACAGCATAAACTCGTCTCCACCTGCCCGAGATACAACATTCACTATTTCACTTTTATCTGATCTGGCAACATAGTCGCTTTTTCGCAAAGAGTTGGTAAGCCTGTCAGCAACTGCCTTCAGCAAGAGATCTCCGGTGCTGTATCCGAGCGAATCGTTAATTCGCTGAAAATTATCCAATCCGATGTAAATAAGCGCAAATATCTCTTTATGGCGCTGGGCATGTTCAATTGCTCTTTTCATCAGCTCTTTATGAAATGTTCGATTCGGCAACCCGGTCAGGCTATCATAATAAGCCAGAAGGTGAATCTTGTCTGCCGACTTCCTGCTTTCCGTCAGGTCCTCAATGATCGCAAGAGCATAATGTACGTTGCCTTCCTGCCCATGGACGGCAGAGATGGTCGTATTAGCCCACAAGATGTCACCATCCTTTTTGACGTACCGCTTTTCCATGCGAAACACGGGGATGCTGTTTGCGAATAATTGTCCCAACACTTCTTTGCTCTTTACTCTGTCTTCTTCGCAGGTGATATCTGCAACACTTTTACCGGTAAGTTCCTGTTCGGTAT
>JBAVMZ010000162.1:0-10217 GCA_049690595.1 Occallatibacter sp.
AGACCAGCCAGGACGCCTGGGAGACGCGCCGACGCGCCCAGGAGAGCCGCGCCACGCAGCGCGGCATCGACGAGCGCTCGCGGTCGAGCTACTTCGAGTCGGCCTTCTCCGACGCGCTGGCCATCTATATGCTCGCGCTTGCTGTCGACTTCGACTACCACGACCTGCGCGAACGCGAGTACCCGCTGCTGGCCGCACCCGCGCTGGCAGAGCGCCTGCGCCAAGTCTCCAGCCTCTTTCCCGCCAACCCCGGCTATGAGTTCCAGGTCCTTTACCGGCGCAAGGGCTAACAGCAGTTCGCAGTTCCTGGTTCCTAGTTCGCAGTTCATGGTTCGCGGTTGGGCGCGCCCCAATTCCGCCAGAACCTCAACCATGGGCGGAACAAGAGTCCCTGTGTCCCGCTCAGCCCTGTGGAGGGTCGGCGCGACCTTGTTGACATTGTCAGGCTCCGCACCAGCGCCGAACCGATGCGGATTGTCTCCGGCCCGGCGGACAGGCCGCGGGTGCACTACGAAGCCCCGCCCTCGGCGCGCGTCCCGGCGGAGATGGCAGGCCTGATCGAATGGTTCAACCGCACGGCTCCGGGCGAGCCGGATGCTCTGCCCGCGCTGACGCGCGCCGGCCTGGCGCACCTGCGCTTCGAGCTGATTCATCCCTTCGAGGACGGAAACGGCCGGCTGGGCCGCGCTCTGGCCGAGAAAGCCCTGGCCCAGGCCGCGAACCGGCCGCTGTTAACAGGCCTCGCCAGCGCCATTCTTGCCCATCAGAAGCACTACTACGAGGCGCTCGAACAGGCGGACCGAACGCTGGACGCCAGCGCGTGGCTTGACTGGTTTGCCCGCATTGCGCTGGAAGCGCAAGCGAGCAGCCTGCGGCAGGTCGAGTTCCTTCTTGCTAAAACCAGGCTTCTGGACCGGCTTCGCGACCAGCTCAATCCGCGCCAGAAGAAGGCTCTGCTGCGGATGTTCGATGCAGGGCCGGAGGGCTTCGAGGGCGGGATGAGCGCGAGGAAGTACTCGACCATCACCGGCGCGTCGCCGGCGACGACGACGCGCGACCTGGCGGAGTTGGTGGAGATGGGCGCGCTGGCGCGCACAGGCGAACGCAGGCACGCCCGTTACTTTCTAAACCTCGGATGAGTCGGATGCCGGAACCGGAGTGGCGGTTACGGATTGGTGCGCTGGGCTCAGGCTCGCGGTCTCCCGTCCTTCCGCGTAAACCCGCGGAGGGGTGGGGAACATCGTACCCGGCTCGCATTCAGTTTTTCGCGGGGTGAAATCTTATTTTGTGTCTAATCTCCTCGCAAAATGCCATTTCGCTGTATGATTTCTCCATGCTTTTACGCTTCCGCTGCAAGAACTTCCGTTCCATCCGTGAAGAGCAGGAGATCTCCCTTATCGCCGCAAAGACGCGAACCGACGAGAGAAGCGAGAGCCTGATCGACACCCCGTTCGACGACCTCAAGCTGCTTCGTTGCGCAGCGATTTACGGCCCGAACGCGTCGGGGAAAAGCAACGTCTTGGATGCGTTAGCAACATTTCGGCGGATCGTCTCAGGATCTTGGCGAGCCTGGAAGCCCGACGGCGCGATTCCTGAGTTCGATCCATTCGTGCTTGACGAGACATCGCGAGAGGGCCGAACCACGTTCGAGTTGACGTTCCTGCTCGACTCTCGTATCTACCGTTACGGGTTCAGCTATGATCGTCGCGAATTCTCGAACGAGGTGCTCGTCGACGCCACGGGCCGCAACGATAGGATTCTGTTTCGCCGACCGAATGGGTCGGAGGTGGCCGCGTTTCCGGGCGGAAACCTCTGGAGTTCGGCCTTTGAGAAGCGCACTATCGAGGATATCGGGCGGGAGGTTCGCGGTCGTCCGAACAGCCTTTTCCTTTCCGCAGCGGCGCAACGAGCGTTTCCGCTGCTACTGGGCATCTATTCCCGATTGACGAGGGACTTCAGGGCCATGCATTGGAAGAACCTGACAGAACGGCAAAGATACACAGCGGAGATGTGCTCGCAGAAAGGATTCTGCGACAAGATTCAAGCGCTTTTGGGGTTCGCGGACGCCGGAATAGCTGGCATCGAAGCCTCGCGTCGGGACCTTCCCGAAGATGAGAAGAAGGCCATCAATGCGATGATGAAGGCCCTCAGGGAGAGCGACCCGGAGAGGTATGCGAGCGCCTCTATGGAATCCCCGGAGTTTCCACAGATTCCCGAGGTCAGGATGGTTCACAGCGGAGCAGACGGGCGCGGGTATGCACTGGACGAGTCGAAAGAGTCTGATGGAACTCAAGCATACTTTGCGGCACTCGGTCCCGTGCTACGGGCGCTCGAACGCGGGGAAGTTCTGCTAATCGACGAGCTCGAATCCAGCCTTCATCCCAAGCTGTCGCGGGAGCTTGTGCGAATCTTCAATTCTTCGGAGCTCAACCCGAAGGGAGCTCAGTTCATCTTTACAACGCATAATTCAAACTTGCTAGATCTAGGGCTGTTGCGGCGCGACCAGGTTTGGTTTGCTGAAAAAAGCCGAGAAGGCTCAACAAGACTCTATCCGCTTACTGATTTCCAGCCTCGAATGAACCAAAACATAGAATTAGGCTACCTTGGAGGCAGGTTCGGAGCAACCCCCTACCTGGATGAGCAGTTGCTAAGCGATGCGCTGATTCCAAGTGAGCCCGCGCAAGCCTCCCTTGAGTTCTCAGGAGAGAAATAGACATGGCTCGGAGGGATCGGAGGAAGAAGCCGTCGCGGAATCTGAAGCAGGGAAAGAAGATCCTTGTTGTCGTTGAGGGAAGGGTCACTGAAAGACAGTACATCGAGGCTTTGGGGCGTAGGCTCGGAGTCGGTGGCGGGGCAATCGACCTCGACAACCGGCACACCGACGCAATTGGAATCGTCAACCGAGCCAAGCAGATTCAAAACAGCCTCCACAGACCCGACAAATACGATCACGTGTGGTGTGTGTTCGACGTTGAGGCAAAGCGGGATCAAAAGGCCCGCTTCGGGTTAGACGAGGCCATAGATGCGGCGTCGAGGACAAGGGGGGACGGTAAGATCGAGCTTGCCATCTCCAATCCCTGTTTTGAGATTTGGCTTCTTTGGCATGAAGCAGAGCAAACCGCCCCAATTTACTCGGACGATGTTCAACGCTCATGCATAGAACGCGGCATCACCTTTGGCAAAGACGGGAAGCGTATCCGAGCGATCGCCGCACTCATTGAAAACGGCCTTGAAGGCGCGAGGTCCAAGGCCGAGGCCGCTGAAGGAACCCACACAAGAAACGGGAGCACCAAGCCGGAGGATATGAACCCATCCTCCGGCGTTTATCGGCTGATCGATGCGATTGAGAAGGCATTTCCGCTGGCGGAATAGCTACGCCTCTTTGACGCCTTCGACGAAGGCTTTGAGTTTGCGGCTGCGGCTGGGGTGGCGGAGTTTGCGCAGGGCCTTGGCTTCGATCTGGCGGATGCGCTCGCGGGTTACCTGGAAGCTCTGGCCGACTTCTTCGAGGGTGTGCTCGGAGCCGTCTTCGAGGCCGAAGCGCATCTTGATGACGCGCTCCTCGCGGGGGGTGAGGGTGCGCAGGACCTGGGAGGTGTACTCCTTCAGGTTGACGCTGATGACGGCCTCGGAGGGCGAGACGGCCTGGCGATCCTCGATGAAGTCGCCGAGGTGCGAGTCTTCCTCTTCGCCGATGGGGGTTTCGAGCGAGATGGGCTCCTGCGCGATCTTGAGGACCTTGCGGACCTTGGCGACGGGAATGTCCATGCGGCGGGCAATCTCTTCGCTGGAGGGCTCGCGGCCGAGCTCCTGCACAAGCTGGCGGCTGGTGCGGATGAGCTTGTTGATGGTCTCGATCATGTGCACCGGGATGCGGATGGTGCGGGCCTGGTCGGCGATGGCGCGGGTGATGGCCTGGCGAATCCACCAGGTGGCATAGGTCGAGAACTTGTAGCCGCGGCGGTACTCGAACTTGTCCACGGCCTTCATCAAGCCGATGTTGCCTTCCTGGATGAGGTCGAGGAACTGCAGACCGCGGTTGGTGTACTTCTTGGCGATGGAGACGACCAGGCGCAGGTTGGCTTCGATCAGCTCCCTCTTGGCCTGCTCGGCGTCCATGTCGCCCTGGATCATCTCGCGCTGCGTGCGCTTGAGTTCGGCGATGGAGACGCCGGCGTCTGCCTCGATCTTCTCGAGGTCGGCCTTGCAGTTCTTCTGCTGGCGCCGGTACTCCTTCTTCAGCTCTTCGCTCTTGGAAGCGTCGAACTTCTGGTCGAGCGAGCGGATCTGCCGCTCGAGCGTGCGCATGGTGTCGACGGTCTTGTTGACCTTGTCGAGCAGGCGCTTGCGCTCCATCGGCGTGTACTTCAACTCGCGCACGATGCGCGAGATGTAGACCTTCTCACGGGAGATCTGCCAGCGGGTGTGGCGCGCCAGCCGGGCGGCTGCCAGGGCGGCCTTGCTCTTGGGCGGCTGGACTGGCTGCTTCTCCGTTGCGGACTTCTCCGCCACCGGCTTCTCGGCGGCCGGCTTTTCCGCGGCCAGCTTCTCTTCGAACTTCGCGATGTTTTTCAGGTGCTTGACGATCTGGTCGATGCGCGCGATGGTGGCCTTGACGCGCGCCTGGACCACATCCTCGGTGAGCTCCTCTTCGTCGAAGACCACCACTTCCTTGACGTTGCGCACGCCGCGCTTCAGGTCGTCGCCGAGCGCCACGATCTCGCGGATGACGATGGGCGAGCGGGAGATGGCCTTGAGGACGCGCAACTGGCCGCGCTCGATGCGCTTGGCGATCTCGACCTCGCCCTCGCGCGTCAGCAGCGGCACGGTGCCCATCTCGCGCAGGTACAGGCGGACCGGGTCGTTGGTCTTTTCCAGGGTGCCGGGCGTCAGGTCGAGCTCGACGTCCTCGCCCTCTTCCAGGTCGAAGTCCTTGTCGGCGCCGAACTTGGGCCCATCCAGCAGGTCGATGCCCTGGGTGCCGATGGTGGTAATCAGGTCGTCGAGGTCTTCGGGCGAGGAACCCATCTCGTCCGGAAGCATGTCGTTCACGTCGCCGTACGTCAGGTAGCCTTTTTCCTTACCCACCTCGATCAGGCTGTCAATGTCGTGTTCGAACTTGTCGTCAATTGCCAAAATAATCCTGCTCTCTTGCGCAAGGAATTCGTTGCACCGTCTTGCGCGCCGGTGCGGGGCCTGCGAGGGCACGCAACTGGCAGGCTCGGCGCCTGTGAGGGCGTCGAACGTGGCGTGCGCCAAGGCAGACCTGCGGTTACCCGCAATAAAAAAGCGGTCTCACGTGGTTTCCCGGAAGAGTATGTCGCGCATCAGGTATCGCCTGGCCAGCCCGCGAGCCGCAGCTCATTCGTGGGGCAAAAGGGCGCACATCTTCACAGAGATCTTAAGTTTACCACCATCCAGGCCGTTTTCATCCGGCAAAAAGCGGAGATAACTCTCATTCTCCGGCCAATTTACGGCACGTTCCGCGTGGTAACTGCTCGCCTTCCCTGCTTCTCTCTTCCTAAATAGACGCGCCGGCCGCCGAATCGACGCAGAAAATGCGCCGCCGCGGCTGGCCTCACCCGGTCGCCCGCGAGCGGTTCAGTGCAGCAGTTCCAGCGCCATGGCGGTCATTGCGGTCACGCCGGTGGGGATGGCCGTCGCGTAGACCGGCGCAAAGAGGGCAGAGTGCAGCGTAGGCAACGGCTTACGTGTGCGCTGGCTCTCCTTCAGCTTCTCCGGGTCGGCGGCGCCCAGCCAGTACATCATCCCGGGAATCTGCCCCCCCAGCGCGAACTGCCCGAAGTCCTCGCTACCCATCACCGGCCGCGCCTCCACCACGTTCTGGACGCCCAGAGCCTTCCGGGCCGCCGCGCGCAGACGCTCGGTCAACTCGGGATCGTTCGCCGTGACCGGGGTGCCCTCGGCCACGGAGACGGTCGGCATGAGGTCGGCGGGAATCCCGTAGGCCGTGGCGAGACCCTCGGCCGTCCGGCGAACGTCGGCCACGATCTCGTCGCGCTGCGGCATCGAGAAGGTGCGCAGGGTCATGCCCATGGTGACCTCGTCGGGGATGATGTTGCTCTTGGTGCCGCCGTGGATGGTGCCCACGGTCAGCACGGCCGGCTGCTGGGGATCGATCTGGCGGCTGACGATGGTCTGCACGGCGAGCACGAACTCGGCGGCGAGCACGATGGGGTCCTTGCCCGACTCGGGCCGCGAACCGTGGCCGCCGATGCCGCGCACGGTCACGTTGAGGGTGGTGGAGCTGGCCATCAGTGGGCCGGCTTTGAGGGCGATCGCGCCGGCAGCCACGTCGTTCGAGTCGTGCTCGGCCAGAACGAAGTCCGGCTTGCCGAAGCGTTCGTAGAGCTTATCGTCGAGCATGGCCCGCGCACCCTGGACCACCTCCTCGGCCGGCTGGCCGACAAGCATCACGGACCCGTGCCACTCAGCCTTGCGCTGGGCCAGCTCGCGCGCCGTGCCGAGCAGTACGGTCATGTGCAGGTCGTGGCCGCAGGCGTGCATCACGCCCACCTGCTGGCCGCCCAGGCCGTTCACCTTGACGCGGCTGGCAAACTCGAGACCGGTCTTCTCCTCGACCGGCAGCGCGTCCATGTCGGTGCGGATCAGCAGCCGCGGGCCGGGGCCGTTCTCAAGCACCGCCACGATGCCGAAGCCCGGCGCGCCGTCCTCGTAGCGGCCCACGTGCTCGGTTACCGTGTAGCCCAGCTTGCGCAGCTCGGCGGCCAGATAGGCCGAAGTCCGCTCCTCGTGGCGCGAGAGCTCGGGGTTGGCGTGGAGGTGCTTGTAGACCTCGGTGAGCGCGGGCAGTTGGCGTTGGGCGGAATCGGCGAGCGAAGCGGCAGGCGCCTGCGCGCCCATGCGGAGTGCAAGCGCGGCCAGAAGGCCAGCGGCAAAAAGACGCGAGTTCATCGGGAAACCTCCGGAGTGCGGGCGAGATGCCGGGCGCGACCGGCTTAGAGAGCAGGCTATCACCCCCGCTCCGGGCGCCCCACCTTCGCCGGGTATGTGTTTTCGCGTGCCAGGAAGGGGGATCACGAACCCCCGCACCCCGCTACCCGGCCACGTGGCTTTCTTCCTCGCGTCGTGCCTGCTCGATCTCCTGCGCCATGGCTGTGAACGGCCGTGTGCGCAGCCCGAAGGTGCTCAGCAAAAAGCTGGAGAAGACCACCTCGATGCCGAGCGAAAGCGCCAACGACGACGGAATGACGAGGCGCCCAATGCGCTCCGGGTCCAGGTCGCCGAATCCGTGCATCTTCCAGTGCCAGACGGCAGCCCCCGCGGCGGCCAGCCCGGCCACGATCAGCGCGGCCCCCGCCGCCAGCCCCCGCTCCAACGTCACCAGTTTCGCGTAGCGGTTGTCGCTCGCCGTCTGGGGATACAGTCGCTCCTGCAGCGCCCACACGCGCGAAAAGAACCAGAACAGCACTCCCTGAAAGCCGGCCGCGATCAGCGTGCCGCAATATATGAGCGTGTCCAGGCCGAGCTGGAGGCCATGCACGCGGACGGGCTGCGCCAGGATCGCCGTCCCGGCCACGGCGCCCAGCACCATCATCGCCAGGCCGGGATAGAGAAACAGCCACGCGGGGCTGAACAGCAGCATGAAGCGCAGGTGCCGCCAGCCGTCGCGGTAGGGCAGCAGGTGCGGCGGCCGCGAGCGTCCGTCCGGGCTCAACGTCGTCGGCACCTCGGTCGTTTTCATCCCGAGCAGCCGCGCCTTGATCACCATCTCCGAGGCAAACTCCATGCCGGTCGTGCGCAGGTCCATCCGCAGGAAGGCCTCGCGCGAGAGGCCGCGCAGCCCGCAGTGGAAGTCCCGCACCTGCGAGTGGAAGAGCAGCCGCCCGATGAAGGAGAGAATCGGGTTGCCGATGTAGCGGTTCTTCCACGGCATCGCGCTCGGCCGGATGCCCCCGCGGAAGCGGTTGCCCATGACCAGATCCGCGCCCCCGCGCAGCGCATCCAGAAAGGCGTCGAGCTGACTGAAGTCATAGCTCATGTCCGAGTCGCCCAGGATGCAGTAACGCCCGCGCGCCGCGGTGATGGCCCCGTAGAGCGCCGCCCCGTAACCACGGATGGGAACCGCAACCACGCGCGCGCCCAGGCGCGCCGCGATCTGCTGCGAGCCGTCGGTCGACCCGTTGTCGCCGATGACGATCTCACCCTCGACGCCCGAGCGCAAGAGAAAACCCCGCGCCGCGCCGATGCAGGCCGCCAGCGTCTCCGCCTCGTTCAGGCAGGGCATTACGATACTCAGTTCAACGGCCATGATTGCGGGGCCAGCCTCGCGTCCTTCGGGATTGAGGTTGAGAATAGCGCACGAAGCCCTGCACGGGATAGTTACCCACGGACCACTCGCGAGGCGGCGAAAACACCCTGTCTTCAGGCCCGAAGCGGAACGAAGTGAAGCGAGACCGGGGGTGCAGTGCCAGGTCTTCGTCACTGGGGGAGTCAAAGGACCTGCGGTTCGTCGGGAGCCCCCAAACAGGCGCCCCAGTCGCCAGGCCCTGGTCCCTGATCTCTAGTCCCTGCCTCCCGCCGGAAAACTCCCCACAGTCGCCCCCGCCGGAATCGTTTGTCCGCCCAGCACGATGGCGTGGCTGGCGATCCGCGCCGCCGGGCCAACAACCGTGGGCGCCAGGGTCACGTGCTCGAAGTCGGAGGCCGCGTGCGTGTGCGAATAGACCCTGGCGAACGAGCCGATCACGGCGCCCTTGCCTATGACGATTCCGCCGCGGTCGTTGAGCAGCGCCCGCTGCCGGATGGTGGCGCCTTCCTCGATCGTCAGGTTGTAACCGAAGGTCAGGTCCACGCCCCAGTGGATGCGCACCCCTGCCCCGATGCGGGCAAACAGATGCCGTCCGAGCATGGCGCGAAAGCGCAGGCCCAGCCAGTGGTTCAGCCCGATCGGCGAGCGGTCGAACATCTGCCAGAACCACAGCAGCGGCTTGCGCTTGGCAAACTCCACAGGATCCGCGTCGGGAAAGTGCTCAGCCTCGAGCGTCACGTTCTCCGGGTCGAGCGAGAGCGAGAGGATATTGCCCGGCAGCTCGCTGGTCAGCGACAGATTCAGCTTGGCTCCGTGGGGCCGGCCCAGGTAGAGCTGGTGGAGCTGGTCGCGGACAATCTCCGAGCGCAGCTCCGGCGAGTGGTGGCGCGTGAACTCTTCATCGAGGAACTGAATCCAGCGGCGGTAAACCTCTTCGGCTTCGGCGGACGGGTGCGGGGCGCTTGCCTGTGCGTTTGTCATACGAAAAGGACAATACAACACCGGGGCCGGCCAGGGCGAGACGCCAGCTTCCGGCGGCCCTCCCCTCAGATCGCGCGCGCCTTCGGCGTGAGGTATTCGGGGCCGACCGGATCCGTGACCGACTCGGCGACAATGCGGTCGATCTCGGCCATCGCCTCGGAGTCCAGCCGCCACCCCACCGCACCGCCCACGGCCTCCAATTGCTCCGGCCGCCGCGCTCCCCAGAGCGCCACGGAGACCCCTGGGCGGTCCAGCGCCCAGCGCGCGGCCAGTTGCGGCAGGCTGCGCCCGTAGCGCTCGCGCGCCAGCTCCGTCAGCCGCTCCACCGCCGTCATGTACTGGCTGAAGCGCGGCTCGCGGAACTTGGGATCGACGCCGCGGATGTCGCCCCGTTCGAACTGTTGCCCGCGCGCCATGCGCCCGCACAGCAGGCTGCGGCAGAGCGTGCTCCAGGTAAGCACGGCCACGCCGTTCGCCCCACACCAGGGCAGGATTCCCGCGTCGATCTGCCGCTCGAAGAGGTTGTAGGGCAGCTGGTTCGAGGCGAGCGGCGCCACGGCGCGGAACTCCCGCATCTGCTGCACCGAGAAGTTGCTCACACCGACGGCGCGCACCTTACCCGCGCGCAGAAAGCCGGCAAAGATCTCCGCCGTCTCGGCGATGGGGATCAGCGTATCCGGCCAGTGCACCTGGTAAAGGTCGATGAAGTCGGTCCCGAGCCGGCGCAGGCTGTCTTCGAGCTCCTGCTTGAGCCGCGCGGCCAGCGAGTTCGCAAAGACGCCGCGTTCGTTCCATTCGAGGCCGGCCTTGGTGGCCAGGAAGAACTCCTCGCGCCGTCCGTGCTCGCCGACGGCGCGGCCAACCAGTTCCTCGGCGCGGCCGTGGCCGTAGATGGGCGCCGTGTCGACAAGATTGACGCCGCGGTCGACCGCGGCGCGAATCG
>JBAVMZ010000163.1:0-13212 GCA_049690595.1 Occallatibacter sp.
GCGCACCTCCGTGCACGGCTACGTGCGCAATGCCGCCACCGGCGAGCCGCTGGCGCGGGCGCTGGTGCGCATCGAGGGCGACGCGGAGACCGGCGCGCTGACGGACGGCTCGGGGCGCTTCGAGCTGGAGGGCGTGCCGGTGGGCCCGCAGACCTTTCGCCTGCGCAAGCCGGGCTTTCACGACCGCCTCTACGCCAGCGAGGAGATGGGCTACGAGAGCGACGGGCCGGCGCACAACGTGCTGGTGGTTGCCGGGATGGGCGATCTGGAGTTCACGCTGGCGCCGGCGCCCTCCATCCACGGGCGCGTGGAGCTGACCACCGGGGACCCGGCCGTGGGCCTGGAGGTGGTGCTGCTGGAGCAGATGGTGCGCAACGGCCGCGCCGTCTGGACACAGACCGAGACCACCAAGACCAACAGCCAGGGCGGTTACCGCTTTGCCGGCCTGGCCGAGGGCGTCTACGCGCTGGCCACGCTGCCCGCCTTCGAGAGCGAGCCGGTGGTGACAGCGATTGCGGCCGGCCGGGGCGCCGCTGTGACCCGCGCCGGCTACCCGAACATCTATTACCCGCAGGCGCGCGAGTTCTCCGGCGCCACCCACATCCGGCTGGGCGCGGGCGACCAGATGGAAGCCAATATGCTGCTGCCGCTGGAGACCTTTTCGACCGTAACCGCGACGGCGCTGCTGCCCGGCGGACACCCCTTCAGCGGCGCGCAGGGCGAAGGCTTCTTCCAGGGCGTGACCACCGCCAAAATCCTCGACTCGACCGGCCGCGCGCTTCCCTACCCCTGCGAGTTCGACCAGGCCACGCACAGCTTTCAGGCCAGCCTGCCCGACGGCATCTACACGCTGTCCGCCGGGGCGCTGGTCAACGACCCGGACCGCTCGCGGGATCTCAGCATCAACGGCGGGCGCATGCGGGGCCAAACCATGCTGACGGGCTTCGCCGAGTTTGCGGTCGAGGGCAAACCGATTGCCAACCTGCACGTGCCGCTGGGCCAGTCGCCGGGGTGGCCGATCCACCTGCGGGTGGCGCAGAACTCGAGCCCGGCGCTGCAGGCGCGGGCCGGCAGCGCGCGGGGGCTGCAAGACCTGGTCACCGTCACGGCCAACCAGGCCGGCGGACCGGGACTGAGCGGCGAGGGCGGCGCCGAGGAGCAGACGGCCGCCGAGGCGGGACCGGACCTGTTGCTGCTGACCATGTCCCGCTCGGTGCCCATGTGGTTGAGTACGCAGGTCAACGACCGGAGCGTCTGCCTGGACTCGTTCATTGCCGGCAGCGTGAACCTGGCGCGTGAGCCGCTGAGCGTGCCGATGGGCGGCTCCGCCCCGCCGATGGAGCTGATGCTGCGCGACGATTGCGCGCGGCTCTCGCTGGAGCTGCCGGCCGGGCTCTCGGCCTTTCTGCCCGGCGACGAGCCCTTCTACACGGTTTACATCGTTCCCGAGTTCGACACCACGGCCGACATTCCGCCGATGACGATCCACCCGTCCAGCGGGCGCACGCTCGAAGTGAGCGGCCTGACGCCGGGCAGCTACCGCGTGTATACCTTCCGCGAGCCGATTCGCCTCGAATACCGCAATCCGGCCGCGCTCTCCGCCCTGCCCGCGCCGGGCCAGCAGATCTCGCTCTCGGCCGGCGCGCAGGGCCAACTTGTTCTGGAGGTCCCGGCACGGTGAGACCGTTCTGCCCGACCCATTCCCCGGCCATCTCTCCGGCCAGCTGGCGCCTGCCGGCCGCGCTCTGCCTGCTTTTGCTGGCCGCGGCCGCGGTGGCGCAGAGCGATCCGCCGACAGCGCGCAGCAAACCAGCGGCCAGCCTCTTCCGCATCGCCGGCAAGGTGGTCAACGCCTCAACCGGCGAGGCCGTGAGCCGCGCCAGCGTGGCCGCGCTCTCCGAGTCCGACAGCCACACCGTGGCCGCGGCCGAGAGCGACGCCGACGGCCACTTCGCGCTCGAAGGGCTGCCCGCCGCCAAGTACCAGCTCACCGCCTCGCGCCGCGGTTACCGCACCGCCTTCTTCGACGAGCACGCCGAATACAGCACCGCCATCGTGACCGGGCCGGACCAGGACACCTCCGGCCTTGTCTTCGAGCTGACCCCGGTTGCCTGGCTGCACGGCGTGGTGACCGGCGACGGCGGCGATGCGGTGGAAGACGCCCGGGCGATCCTCTTCAAGCGCGTCCACGATTACGCCCGCTCCTCGGGCCCGGCGGAGCACATTATCCAGGTCAACTCCACCAACACCGACGACACCGGCGCCTACGACTTCGACAATCTGGAGCCGGGCGAGTACTACGTGGCGGTCAGCGGCGAGCCGTGGTACGCGCTGCATCGCGCCAACGCTGCCGGCCGGCTGCGGGCGGGCGGCGACTCCGCGGCGGCCCTCGACGTGGCCTACCCGGTGACCTACTACGATTCGACGACCGAAGAGGCGGCGGCTACGCGCATCGTGCTGGGCAAAGGCAGCCACGAGGAGGCCGACATCAACCTGCACGCGGTTCCGGCGCTACGGCTGGCCGTCGCCGCGTCGCAACGACAGGACGGCTCCGGCGCGCGCGCCGAGCTGCGCACGATGGCCTTCGGCACGGAGATCTCGGCCGAGAGCACGGGGAACTTCGATCGCGGAGGCAGGCCGGGGGAGCAGATCGAGTTCTCCGGCGTGGCGCCCGGCCACTACCAAATGACCCAGGGCGACCCGCCGCGGACGGTGGACTTCGACGCCACCAGCAGCGAGGAGGTGGACGCCTCGCAGGGCGTCCCCGCGGTGCAGGTCTCCGGCGTGGTGGTGAGCGCACTGGGCGGGCCGCCGCCGGAGAACATCTATCTCACCCTGGCGCCGCTGGACGCAGGCCGCGTGCGCGGCCCGTTGACGGCTTTCGCCCGCAAAGGCGAGTTCACCTTTGCCCAGGCGCCGCAGGGGAGCTGGGAGCTGACGGCGCAGATGAACGGCACAGGCTACCCGGTGGTCTCGATCGCGACCGGCAGCCGCGCGCACGCCGGAGGCTCGCTCACCATCGGCGACAAGCCCGTGCGCCTGGTGGTCACGGTCGCCTCCGGTGGAACGCGCGTCGAGGGCTTTGCCCGCAAGGCCGGCAAGGGGAAAGCCGGGGCGATGGTCATCCTGGTGCCGCGCGACCTCTCGGCGATGCACTCGCTGGTGCGGCGCGACCAGTCGGACTCAGACGGCAGCTTTTCGCTGCGCGACGCGGCGCCGGGCGAGTACACCATCGTGGCCATCGAGAACGCCTGGGAGCTGGACTGGGGGCTGCCGCAGGTGATTGCCCGCTACCTTCCGCGCGGTCTGCCCGTCACAATCCCAGCCGGAGCGGGCAAGTCGTTCCGGCTGCCGGCGCCCGTCGAGGTCCAGCCGCGCTGAGAGGCGGCCGCCGAGCCGGCACACAGTTTCCCCGGCCACGCTCTTCATCGAACGAGGGGGGAGAGGATAGTCTAGGTAAGTACCGCTAACAGGATCTGGC
The DNA here is from genome assembly GCA_049690595.1 of Occallatibacter sp. Taxonomy (GTDB): domain Bacteria; phylum Acidobacteriota; class Terriglobia; order Terriglobales; family Acidobacteriaceae; genus Telmatobacter. The sequence goes on from JBAVMZ010000163.1 coordinate 3,482, forward strand.
GGCGGGCCGGCGCGGGATTCCCCGCCGGGGCCATGCGCTGCCCCAGCATGCAGTATCGAGGAGAGTCTTCACTTGAAGAGAACGTCTTTGCTTTCCATCCTGGCCGCTCTCTGCGCCGCCCTTCTGCCGCTTGCGGCCAGCGGCCAGATTGCCAAGGAACGTCCGGCCCGCCCCGTACAGACCGATGAGGCGCGCTGGGAGATCTTCGCCGGCTACGGCTACACCAGCCTCAACCAGGTCAACCAGTCGCGCTACGGCCTGCAGGGCGTCAACGTCTCCGTTACGCGGGACTTCGGCCGCTACTTCGGCATCACGGCCGACGGCGGTTTCTACTCCTCCGCGGTCGGCAATGGGAACCCCGGCAACCCGTCGGTCGACACCATCCTCGCCGGCCCGGTGCTGCACGGCAGACTCTACGGACCCCTCACCATCTTTGTGCATGTGCTGCTGGGCGGCGAACACACGGGTGGCGAGAGCATGAAGCCCGACATCTCCTTTGCCGGAGGCGCCGGCTTGGGTATGGACTACGACCTGCGCAAGCACATCGCCGTGAGGCTCTCGGGCGACAGCATCGCCTCGTCCTTCGTCTCCGACCCCAATCACCAGGGCCTCTCCACGCACAAGCGCAACAACGCGCGCGCGGCCCTCGGCATCGTCTACAGGTTCTAAAGCAAACTCGGAACTCGCGCCGCCCTGGCGAGCTGTGCGGGACGGCGGTTCTTGAAGGCGGGAGCATGTCTCCCGCCTTACTTGTTTTCTGGCGGCTCTGGGCGGCAGTGAAAAGGCCCGTCTGGCGGCGGATGAATTCGACCCGCGGCAGTCCGGAATGGAATGGGTCGCTGAAGCGGGTCCTTCGGCGGAACTGCCCGATGCGCCGTAGAGAGCTGCAATTCCAGCGAAATTCCAGGGGGGGCCGCGAAACGGCTCGTTTCTGAGCGCCAAATCGCGTGCTATGATTCGGTAAATTCCTTCCAAAAGCCAAAGGAGTACCGCATCGTGAGAAGCCGCAAACTCGTATCTTCCGGCACGATCGCCGCCCTTTTCGCATTTCTGGCCTGTCTGTGCGCGCCTCCCGGCGTGGCGCAGACCTTCAGGGGAAGTATTCAGGGCACCATCACGGACTCCACCGGCGCGGATGTCGCCGGGGCGCGGGTGAGGGTCTTCAGCCCCTCGACCGGCCTCTCGCGCTCGGTGGCCGCCAACGATCGGGGTGAGTATTCGGCCTCGGAGCTGCCGCTCGGCGCCTACAACATCACGGTGGAGAAGGAAGGCTTCCGCACCATCACGCTGACGCAGATTCCAGTCAGCGTCGGGGCGCCCACACGCGCGGATGCCAGGCTCTCCACCGGCGCGGTGCAGGAGGTGGTGGAGGTAAGCGCCGAGGTGCCGCTGGTGGAGACGGCCACCAACACCACAGGCGGCACCATCGAAGCCACCCAGGCCGCCGAGTTGCCGGTGAACGGACGCGACTTCACCAAGCTCCTGGAACTGGTTCCCGGCTCGACCAGCGATCCGGTGGGATCGACCGAATCGGCCGGCTCTTACGGACTCTTCAGCCTGAACGGCAATCGCGGCCGCTCGAACAACTACCTGCTGGACGGCACCGACATGAACGACGGCTACCGCAACCTGCCGTCGATCAACCAGGCGGGCGTGTGGGGGTGCCCGTCGACCATTCTGCCGGTGGACGCGCTGGCCGAGATTCCCGTGACCGGCAACCCGGAGGCCGAGTTCGGCCGCAGTTCCGGCGCTACGGTGAACATCGTCACCAAGAGCGGCACCAACCGCATCCACGGCAGCGCGTTTGAATACTACCGCAACGCCGATATGACCGCGCGCAACTACTTCAACACCACGGCCCAGCCCAAGAACTCCTTCACCAATCATCAGTTCGGCGGTTCGGCCGACGGCCCGATCGTGCGCGACAAGTCCTTCTGGTTCGTGGCCTACGAGGGGCAGCGGGAGATCGGCGGCCTGCCCCAGTTGGGGACGGTGCCCACGCAGGCGGACATCGATGCATATACCGCCGGGGGCGGGGCCATCAATCCGGTGATTCAGAAGCTGCTGAACGCCAAGCCCTGGGGCGCGCTGCCGGCCACCGGCGGCAACGAGACCTTCACCACGCCCTTCCTGAACAACAGCGACAACGTCATTGTGAAGGCCGATCAGCATATGCACCTGTTCAGCCCCGGCGACCTGTTGACCGGCCGCTACTTCTACAGCCACGGCACACAGAGCTTCCCCCTGGGAATGCTCTACACCGGCTCAAGCGCTCCGGGGTACAACACCTCGACCCCGACGCACGTCAATATCGTTTCGCTCTCTTACACGGCTGTTCCCCGCTCGAACCTGATCTTCGAGATTCGCGGCGGATACAACCGCTTCCTGCAGCAGTTCATCCCGCAGGACACCGGCCTCAATCCGGAGACCACCTTCGGTCTGAACACGCTGCCGCCGGGCTTCACCTCGCGCGACCTGGGGCTGCCGACCATCGACGTGGGCGCCTACAGCCCCATCGGCGCCACGGCCAGCGACTCGCGCGGCCGCATCGATACCAACTATCAGCTCTTCGGCAACGTGGCGCTGACCAAGGGCGTGCACAGCTTCAAGGCCGGCTTCGAGTGGCGGCGGACCTTCATCGACAGCTTCATCGACTCCGGACACCGCGGCAAGCTGGTCTTCAGCAGTCTGGCAGATTTCCTCTCCGGCACCATCGACGGCGGCAGCTCCGCCGCCGGCTACGGCACCCGCTACTCCTACCAGAACAGCAGTGGAGCCTACCTGCTGGATTCCTGGCGCCTCTCGAGCCGGGTCACATTCAACTACGGCCTGCGCTGGGACTACTACGGCGTCATCGGCGCCAAGAACAACGCCTTCAGCCTCTTCGACGTGAAGGCCGGCGGACTGAAGACGGTGGGCGCCGATGGCGGACCCTCATCGCTCTATCCCAAGGACTGGACCAGCCTGGCGCCGCGCCTCAGCCTGGCCGACGACCTGATGGGTAACGGCAAGCTCGTGGTCCGCGCCGGCGCAGGCATCTATTACGACGGCGCATCGCAGGACTTCTTCGTCGGCAACCAGGCCTACAACACCAACGCCGGCGAGGCTGGCCCGGCCTTCAACGGCATCGGCTTCGCGTCGCCTGCCGTCACGACGATCACCGCCGGCACCCCGATCTTTGGCGGCTACACGCCCAGCAGCGTCTTCACCGTCGACCAGAGCCTGGTGACGCCGCGCTATCTCTCTTACAACCTCAACATCGAGTCGCAGGTGGCCAAGAAGGTCGCGCTCCAGGTGGGATACGTCGGATCGCAGGGCCGCCACCTCTATCACTTCCGCGATCTCAACCAGTTCAACAACGTGGCCGGCAGCACCCATCGCTGCGGCAACGGCCAGTCGATCACTTACGGCCAGCAGTGTTTCCCCACCTACTCGACCGGCTCGTTCGTCAACATCCCGCTGTACTACATCAACCAGATCGAGACCAGCGCGGCCTCCAGCTACAACTCCGCGCAGGCATCGCTCAAGGTGCAGAACTGGCGCGGCCTGACCTCTACGCTGAACCTCACCTGGGCGCATTCGATCGACGACGCCAGCGACGGGCTGGACTTCGTGCCCAACGCCTCGCAGCCCGACAACAGCTTCAATCCCCACGGCGAGCGCGCCAGCTCCAACTTCGACGTGCGCCAGCGCCTGCAGTGGTTCTGGACCTACAATCTGCCCAAGTTCGAGCGCGCCGGGTGGATCTCGAACGGCTGGGCGCTCGACGGCATGTTCAACTACGCCACCGGCCAGCCCTACACGGTCAGTTACCTCTTCGAAGCCGACTACAACGCCACCGGCGAGTACTACGGCCGGGCGGATGTGATTGGCAATCCCCACACGGGCGCATCGCGCATCAACCTGCTGAACCTGGCCGCCTTTGCCGCGCCCTGCACGGTGGACACCGATCCCAAGAGCCCGACCTACGGCAACTGCATCGACGGACATCCGGGCAGCGAGGGCCGCAATGCCTTCAACGCGCCCAACTACACCAACTTCGATTTCTCGCTGACCAAGACCACTCACCTGACCGAAGTGCTGACCATGGAGCTTCGCGGCGACTTCTTCAACATCTTCAACCACCCCAACCTCAGCAACCCGCTGCTGCCGGGCTTCGGCATCGACGTCTTCGGAACCAGCCACACCGCGGGCAACCGGGTGGTGGCCGGCGCCGACCCGAGCAGCAGCGGAGCGCAGTTCCTGCAAACCACGGCTACTCCGGACGTGGGCAGCGGCAACCCGTACCTGGGCGGCGGCGGTCCGCGCAGCGTTCAGTTGGCCGTTCACTTTACCTTCTGAGCTCGCAGCTTCGGGAGCCGTTCCAGAGCGGTTCCCGAGTTCATCCGGACCAATCTGCGCACAGAAAAGGCCGGTGCGCCCCAACGGCGAACCGGCCCAATCTCCCCTTCAACTGTCTGGGCCCGCAGCGCGTGCGCGCCCAGTCCCTCAGTCCCTTATAGTCCCTTATATTCCCTTAGTCCCTGGTCCCTTAGTCCCTGGTCCCTTAGTCCCTGCCTCTATATCTCCCAGCGCAGCAGCGCGGCGCCCACGGTGAAGCCCGCGCCCACCGCGGCCAGCAGAAGCAGGTCGCCCTTCTTCAGCTTGCCTTCCTCGAGCGCCGTCTCCATCGCCAGGGGAATGGTGCCCGCCGAGGTATTGCCGTACTTACCAATGTTGATGATCACCCGCTCCGGGTCCATCCCCAGCCGGTCGGCCGTCGCCGTGATGATGCGCAGGTTGGCCTGGTGCGGGATGAAGCAGCCCAGGTCAGCGCCGGTCACCCCGTTGCGCTCCAGCACCTTCGCCGTCGCCTCGGCCATCTTGCGCACGGCGAACTTGAAGACCGCCTGGCCGTCCTGGTGGATGTAGTGCCACTTCTTGTCGACGGTCTCGTGGGTGGAGGGGTTCAGCGAGCCGCCGCCCTTGAGGTTCAGCGCCGGTGCGCCGGAGCCGTCGATCTCGTGCACAAAGTCGATGAAGCCGATTTCGCCCTCTTCGGCCGGCTCGATGAGCACCGCGCCGCCGCCGTCGCCGAAGAGGACGCAGGTGGCACGGTCGGTGTAGTCGGTCATGCGGGTGTTGGCGTCGACGCCGATGACCATGACCCGCTTCTGCGCGCCGCTCTCGACCAGCTTGACGCCGGCCTGGAGCGCAAAGACAAAGCCCGAGCAGCCGGCGGAAACGTCGAAGCCCCAGGCGCCCTTGGCGCCGATCTTGTCCTGCACCAGGCAGGCGGTGGAGGGGAACATCATGTCGGGCGTCACTGTGGCCACGATGATGACCTCGACATCGGTGGGCTCAATGCCGCGGGCGGCCAGGCACTTGCGCGCCGCCGCCGCCGCCATGTCGCTGACGCCCAGTCCGGGGGCCAGCCGGTGCCGCGTGCGAATGCCCGTGCGCGAGACGATCCACTCGTCGCTGGTCTCGACCAGCTTTTCCAGGTCCTGGTTGGTGATGATGTCGGGGGGGACGTAGGTTCCCAGGGCGGTGATTTTGGCGCGGGTGCCAACGACAGGACGAACGGACAGGGTCAACGAATCTCTCCTTCGAGCGCGGTTCCAGCGGCGCGGTCCGGAGTTCCAGCCCGGGCAAGGACGCAAGCCGCGTCTTGTTCTCAAGGGGCGTGGCGGAGCCAGCCGGCCCGCCCGCGCCACGTTCTTGTCTTTGCGGCCGGGGTGGGAGACCACGAGCCGAAACGGGTGCCCCACCCTCGCCGCGTCTTTGTCTTGGCGGCCAGGTGGGAAAGCACGAGCCCAAGCCCGGCGCGGCGCCTCTCAAAAGCGCCAAAAAATAGCGCCGGGTGACCCACTGCGCCCGTACTAGCCCGTTACCGTTGCTTCCTTCCGGACCTGGCGGGGTTGGCGGGATTACGTCGCGTAGGACCCGGCACTTGTAGATTTTAGCACCCCTGACCGGGGCACAGGACGTGGGGCTGGACGGTTCTGGTCCGAACCAAATGGGAGGATCATGCCGAGGTGCGTCAGGCTGCCGAAGCGCCAATCAGCCTGGCGGCGAAATCGTCGATCCAGCGACGCTGCCCCGCGGTCTCCGGAACGGAGACTCCGCGTGCATGGCCGACAATGCGCAGAGCCTCATCGGTGGAAATGCCCTTCAGGATCAACAGACTCACTGCGGTCAACGCTGCCCGCCCGATTCCCTGGCGGCAATGCACAACAGCTTTTCTCCCGTCCGACAGGGCCTTCCCGATTCGTCCATAAACGGCGAGGGCTTCGGTGAAAGAAGCGGGCGCCTCACGGTCTGGGACAGGAAAAGAAAGGAAGTCCATTCCGCACTGAAGGGCCAGTTCTTTCTCCCCCTCCAACCGCAGCTCAACCTCCTCTTCACGCGTCAGCTGAGAGACAAGCAGATCGACCCCCGCATCGCGCCAGGTGGATATCTCGTCTTCCAGCCAGTCGCCGCCGCGCGGCCTTGCCGAAATGGCAAGCTTTCCCTTCCACGGACCATCGATCCAATACAACTGTGTCAACATCTCTAGGAACTCTCCTTCTCATGCACCTCTCGCGGAAGGGAATCCACATCCACACCGCGCCTTTTAAGCAGGAATATCCGGTGATGCCCGTCGAGAATCGTGCCGTCTGGCCTGGTCTTCAGGCTGTCTTTCTGCCCCGGTAACAGTGATTGTCGCAATATCTCCGTGGAAAGACAATCCAATTGAGCGAGCTTCGCCACGCTAAGCGTACCGCCCTGGTGAAGCGGTCGAAGCGGAACGGATTGACTCATCGGCGCAAGGTATATCACGAATCCGCGAGGAAGTCGATTCTCTCTCAAACAGCAAATTGACGCTCCGCGGCGCTCGGGTAGAAGCGCGCTCCCCTTACAATCGAGGAGTGACCGAACCCTCCCCAACCGCCGCCCCGACGGTCGGCTTCATCTCCCTCGGCTGCCCGAAGAACCTCGTCGACTCCGAGGTGATGATGGGCCTGCTCGACCGCGCCGGCGCGCGGCTGACCTCGCATCCCGAAGAGGCCGAAGTCCTGGTGGTCAACACCTGCTCGTTCATTGACACGGCCAAGCAGGAATCCGTGGACACCATCCTCGAGATGGCGCGGTTGAAGACCGAGGGCCGGGCAAAGAGGCTGATTGTCGCAGGCTGCCTGGTGGAGCGCTACCGCGACGAGATCCAGAAGCAGATCCCCGAGGTCGACGCGGTTGTCGGCACCGGCGAGCTGGAGGCGATTCTGGCCGCCGCCGGCATCGAGATGCCACAGAGCGCCCCTTCGCCTTTCGCCATCCTCACCGGCCCCGCCGCCGCCATCCATCCTGGCCAGGAATCCCAATCCGGTACCCACAAGGCAGCACAAACTGCAACCGCGGAGAAGACGAAGGGTACGGGCTTCAGCCCGTACATTGAGGTGCTCAATACGGAAGGGGCTTTAGCCCCTGAGGCCAAACCCGAAGGCCGCCCCCCTGAGGCCAAACCCGAAGGCCGCCCCGAGGGCCTCGCCCGCGAGCGCTCCGGCAGATTCCGCCGCGATAACTGGGAGGGTGCCAACCACCAACTCCCCACCTACCTCTACGACGACACCACCCCTCGCCTCCTCTCCACTCCCAAAGCCTCGGCCTACATCAAGATCGCCGAAGGCTGCGACCACCCCTGCTCCTTCTGCGTCATCCCCAACCTCCGCGGCCGCTTCCGTTCCCGCCGCTTCGAGTCGGTCGTGGCCGAGGCCGAGCAATTGGTCGCCCGCGGCATCCGCGAGATCACCCTCATCGGCCAGGACACCACCTGCTACGGCGAGGACCTTGGCCTCAAAGACGGCCTCGCCCAGTTGCTCGACCGCCTCGCCCAGATCGACGGCCTGCGCTGGCTGCGCTTCCTCTACGCCTACCCGAACCGGATCACCGGCCGCCTGCTCGAAACCATCGCCAGGCACGACAATATCTGCAAGTACCTCGACCTGCCGCTCCAGCACGCCTCGCCCGATGTTTTGAAGCGCATGAAGCGCGGCGGCGGCGGCGAAATCTTCCTGAAGACTCTGGAGAAGGTCCGCGCGGCCGTGCCCGGCATCGCCCTGCGCACCAGCTTCATCGTCGGCTTCCCCGGCGAGTCGCTCCGCGACGTGGACCTTTTGGTCGAGTTCATCAACGCTGCGGGGTTCGACTGGCTCGGCGTCTTCAGCTACTCGCACGAAGAAGGCTCGGCCGCCTTCGCTCTCGACGGCAAGGTGCCGAAGCGCTCGATCGAAGCTCGCCGCAAGCGCGTGATGAAGATCCAGCAGGCCATCAGCCGCCGGGCGAAGAAGGAATGGGTCGGCCGCGAACTGGTGCTGCTGGCCGAAGGCGAGAGCGAGGAGACCCCGCTGCTCTGGGAAGGCCGCACGCAGTACCACTCCCCCGAGATCGACGGCAAGGTCTACATCAACGACTTCGGCCCCTTCGAGCAGTTGGAGGCCGGGCAGTTTTACCGGGCGGAGATTACCGAGGCGCACGACTACGACCTGGTGGCGCGCATCGTCGGCCCGGCGTAGAAGCCGGGCTCGCTGGCTCGATTCGCGGTATTATTACTCGCATGGCGACTGTCCACATTCCCGAGGCCGATGCCCTTCGCAACTTCGCCGAGGTGATGGCCCACGTGCGCGCCGGTTCCGAGGTGATCATCGAAAAGGATGCGTTGGCCGTGGCCGTGGTCAAGCCTCCCGCGAGCGGCCCCGGACTGCTGCTCTCCGAGGCCATTGCCCTCGCCGAAGCGCGTGGTTCTGGCATTGCGCTCGACGGCGGCTTCGAGCAGGACGTCCTCGCCGCCATCGAAGCACATCGCGAGCCTCTGGACCCACCCGCATGGGACTGATGCTCGATTCCTCCGTCGTCATCGCCGCCGAGCGAAAGGGCGAGTCGGTTGCTGCGTTTCTACGCAGAATACAAGGCTTGACCGGAGATCAGCGCGTCGTTCTATCCGCTGTGGGCTTGACCGAACTGATCCACGCCCTCTATCGCACTTCAGACCCGTTGATCCGCCGCAATCGCAAGTGGTTTCTGGACGACCCGATGGCGGCTGCCGAGGCCGTTCCCTACACCAAATCCACGGCGCTGCTGGCTGGCCGCATCGATGGAGAGCAGCGCAGCCTCGGCATTACCATTCCGTCCATCGATCTGCTGATCGGCGCCACCGCCCTCGAGATCGGCTATACCCTCGTCACCGCGAACCCGCGCCACTTCCACATGATCCCTGGCCTGCAGGTTGTCTCGTTGTAGTTCGGGCGGCCGCGCCCGTTACCATGTTTCTTGAGCCGTGGACACAACCGCGGCCGGACACGCGCCATGCCTCCAAAGAGAAAATCCGCCAAGCTGCTGAAGTGCCCCACCTGCGGGATGCTCGTCCAGGCCAAGGACGAGGACTTCCCTTTCTGCTCCGACCGCTGCCGCAAGATCGATCTCGGCAAGTGGGCGATGGGCGTTTACAAGATCAGTTCGCCGGTCCTCGACCCCGAGGTTTTGGAGGACCTGGGCGCCGCCGGCACGGGCAGGAGCCACCATGAAAACTGAGCGGCAGTCCTCCAGCTCGCCCGCGGAAAAGCTCCGCCCCAAACAGTGGTGGGCGTGGATCGTGGCCACCTTCTTCGGGGCCGGGATGGGCAAGCCTGGCCCCGGTACGTGGGGTTCGGTGGCCGCCGTGCTGCTCTGGGCCGCGTATGCCTGGGCCTTCCACCCGTCGCCGCAGGCGCTTCTCG
>JBAVMZ010000164.1:0-3121 GCA_049690595.1 Occallatibacter sp.
TCCTGCATCCAATTCCCCTCTCCCGGCTCACAATGGAGTGGAAGACTCCCGCAGGAGTGGGGAGAAAGGCCCGCTCCGCGGCAGCGCGGAGCGGCCCCTCACGCCCCCCCCACCTCGCACAGTAAGACAGTAAGACAGTTAGACAGTGCGCCCCCAAAGCTCGCAGCTAGCCAGAGTGGGTGCAAGTAGAAGAAAACAAAGGCCTTCATCGGGATTGGCTGAACAGCCGGGGACACCCCCCGCTGGCACTGTCTTCCTGTGATTCACAGTCGACGCGAATCTAAGTATAGTGTAATCAACGAAGTACGACTTGATACTGTTAACTCGACAGTAAACAGAAACCCCGGTTTTCGCGAAAAAAGACCCCTTTTTGACCGAAAACCCGCCCTGTTTTGCCCGAATTGCTCGCGCGGAACCTGCTCGCTTGGGAGAAATGCGACCTAACGGCCCATGCGGTGCTTGCTGGCGTTGATGGCCGTGCGCGCTTCGCGGTCGGCCTCGCGGCGCTTCTCCGTCTCCCGCTTGTCCCAGTCCTGCTTGCCCTTGGCCACGGCCAGCTCGCACTTGACCCGCCCGTTGCGGAAGTAAAGGCGCGTCGGGATGAGCGTGTTGCCCTTGATCTGCGTCTTCGACATTAGCTTGCGGATCTCTTCCTTGCGCAGGAGCAGTTTGCGCGTCCGCGTTTCGTCGTGATTGGACAGATTTCCGTGGGAGTAGGGGCCGATATGCATATTGAGCAGGAACGCTTCGCCGTCCTTGATGAGTCCGTAGGAGTCCTTCAGGTTGGCCCGGCCCTCGCGGATGGACTTGACCTCAGTGCCGCGCAGGGCGACGCCGGCCTCGAAGCGCTCCAGAATGAAGTAGTTATGGCTGGCGGCGCGATTGTGGGCGGCATCCCGCTCGCCCGAGGCCACCGGGTCGCGGGGACGCGCGGGCTTGCCGGCCGCGGGGGCCGTGGGCTGCGCGATGACGTGACTGGTCTGGCGGGCCATGGGAGAGGGTTCTCGAATCTTCATCGTAGCATCGGCTGCGGTCCGCGGGACGGCGCGGGCGCGGCGAGCCGGCGATCCTGCCGCGGAAACGGAGCGGCTTTGCCGCCGGAACGATCACCGGAGATGGAGCCGCGAGATCGAGGGGCTTTGCTAAAATGAGGCAGTACAGGGTAAAACCAGCCAATGGGAAGAGCGTCCGGGGGCCTGAGGCCAGCCTGCAAGGGCTCGGCGCCAGTTGCGGGCCGGCAACGACGCCTGGGAGTTCGATGATCATCCGCGCTGAATCCCCGGCTGCCCGCCTCCTGCTGCGGCGGACGGCCACCTGGATTGTGCTCACTGCCCTCGCCGCCGTCTTTGGCTTGGCGAGCGTCCCCGCGCACGCCCAATCGGCGCACACCTTCTTCAAGCGCGGCGAGAGCGCCGAGGCGCGCGAGGACTACGACACCGCCTTCGACAACTACCAGAAGGCCTACGCCAAGGCGCCCAAGGATCTGGAGTACCGCACTGCGCTGCTGCGCGTGCGCGTGACCGCCGGCGCCGGACACCTGACCAAGGGACGCAAGCTGCTGGAGAAGGGCGACGAGCAGGGCGCGCTGGGCGAGTTCCTGCACGCCTCGGAGATCGACCCTGGCAACGAAGCCGCACAACAGGAGATCGAGCGGCTGCGGCAGAAGCAGGGCGCGGTGGAACCGAAAACCGAGACCAGCCTGCCGGAGACCGCCGGCAAGTTCGAGGAAGTGGCTTCGATCGGCGAACCGGCCATACTGAAGCCGGTCTCCGGCGAGCCGCTGACCCTGCACATGACCGAAGACGCCAAGGTTGTCTATCAGGCGGTGGGCCGCGCCGCCGGAGTCAACGTGCTCTTCGATCCCGACTACACCTCGAAACGCGTGCAGGTGGACCTGAACGGTGTCTCGCTGATGGACGCGCTGCGCATTCTGGGCACGCTTTCGAACACCTTCTGGCGGGCGGTCACCGACAACACCATCTTTGTGGCGCAGAACACGCGCGCCAAGCGCACCGAGCTGGACGAGCAGGCGGTGCAGACCTTCTATCTATCGAACGCCTGGCAGCAGAACGACCTGACGGATGTGCAGACGGCAATTCGCAACGTGCTGCCGCAGGCCAAGGTCTTCGCGGTGGCCAGCCAGAACGCGATCGTGATGCGCGGCTCGCCGGACGAGCTGCTGCTGGCGCAGAAGCTGATCAACGACCTGGACAAGGCGCGGCCGGAGGTGGTGGTCGACATCGGCGTGCTGGAAGTGAGCAAGAACTGGGAGCGGAACCTGGGCATCGCCTGGCCGAATAGCGTGGGGGTGACGCTGATGCCGCCGTCCAGCAACAACAACAACAACAACGGGTCGACCACCACGACCACCACAACGAGCTCGCTGACGCTCTACGATCTGGCCCACCTGAAGGCCACCGACTTCGCGGTGAACATCGGCTCGGCCACGCTGAACCTGCTGCTGAGCGACTCGAATACCAAGGTGCTGCAGAATCCACGCATCCGCGCCACCGATCAGCAGAAGGCTACAATGAAGATCGGCTCGCGCATCCCCATCGCCACCGGTTCCTACCAGACCGGCGCGGCGACGGCGGCGGTCAGTTCGCTGGTTAACACGCAGTTCCAGTACCAGGACGTGGGCGTGAACATCGAAGTGACGCCGACCGTGCACTTCGATCACGACGTGACGCTGAAGGTGAAGATCGAGGTAACCTCGCAGAGCGGTTCGGTGACCATCTCCGGCGTGACCGAGCCCATCCTGAGCCAGCGCGTGGTCGACCAGGTGATCCGGCTGCGCGAGGGCGAAGCGAATATCATCGGCGGCATCCAGGACAAGCAGGACCAGATCAGTTCGACCGGCATCCCGGGCCTGGGCTCGCTGCCGATTCTGAAGTATCTTTTCGGCTCCAAGGACCACACCATCCAGGACGACGAGATCGTCTTCGTGCTGGTGCCGCACGTGGTCCGCACGCAGTCGCTGGAGCCGGTCAACCTGCGCACCATCGACACGGGCGTGGGCCAGTCGATCGACCTGCGGAAGGTGCCCGCCGAGGCTGCGCCGGCGCGTCCCGCACAGCCCGCACCGGCCGCGCCGCGCTCCTCGGTGGGAACGGTGCCGGGC
>JBAVMZ010000165.1:0-8226 GCA_049690595.1 Occallatibacter sp.
GCCTCGATGCGGTCGACGATCCGCTGCGAGAGGGGCGTGAAGATGGTGAGTTGCACCGGCTCCGCGGTGGTCTCGACCTGCACGCTCTGGCGCTCCTGGCGCTCGTGTTGGCGCAGGACGTGGCGCGCGCGCTCGATGACGGCGGCGGGCAGGCCGGCCAGACGCGCCACCTCGATGCCGTAGCTCTTGCTGGCGGCGCCCGGCTCGATGCGGTGCAGGAAAACGATGCCGCCGGCGGCTTCGCGGACGCCGACGCGGAGGTTGCGCACGCGCATGAGCTTCTCGGCAAGCATGGTGAGCTCGTGGTAGTGTGTGGCGAAGAGGGTGCGGGCGCCGGTTTCGGCGTGGAGATACTCGACGGTGGCCCAGGCCAGCGAGAGGCCGTCGAAGGTGGCGGTGCCGCGGCCCATTTCGTCGAGCAGGATCAGCGAGCGGCTGGTGGCTGTGTTCAGGATGGTGGCGGTCTCGGTCATTTCCACCATGAAGGTAGAGCGGCCGCGGGCCACGTTGTCGCTGGCGCCAATGCGCGTGTAGATGCGGTCGACGAGGCCGAAGCGCATGCTCTCGGCGGGCACAAAGCAGCCCATCTGCGCCATCAGGACGAGCATGGCGGACTGGCGCAGGTAGGTGCTTTTTCCGCCCATGTTGGGACCGGTGATGAGCAGCAAGCAGGGACCGTCGCCGCCGGCGTCGAGGTAGATGTCGTTGGGGATGAAGCGGCCTTCGCGCGTCTCCTCCATCCACTGCTCGATGACTGGGTGGCGGCCGGCGACGGCTTCCAGGACCGGTTCATCGACCAGGCGGGGACGCGTGTACCGGCGGCTCGCGGCCAGGTGGGCAAAGCACGCCAGCAGATCGGTCTCGGCGACGGTGGCCGCCGTCCTGCGGATGCGCCCGGCGGCAGCGAGCACGGCCTGGCGGAGTTCGGCGAAAAGCCGCTTTTCAATCTCAATGGAGCGGTCGTTGGCCGTGAGGATCTTACGCTCGTAGTCCTTCAGTTCCGGGGTCGTGAAACGCTCGGCATTGACCAGGGTTTGCTTCCGTTCGTAATCGGCGGGAGCGAGGGAGAGGTTTGCTTTCGTGATTTCGATGTAGTACCCAAATACAGTATTAAACCTGACCTTTAGTGACCCAATCCCGGTCCGCCGCCGCTCGCGCTCTTCGATGGCGGCGATCTGTTGGCGGCCGGTGGAGGAGATACTGCGCAGCTCGTCGAGCTCGACGTCCACACCTAATTCGATGGCGCCGCCATCGGCGAGGGTGAGCGGCGGCTCGGCGACCAGCGTGCGGTCGATGCGGGCGGCGAGGTCATCGAGGGGGTCGAGCGAGACACCCAGTCTCTTCCAGAGCTCTGAATTCAAGGCGGCCAACGCGGACCGTAACGCGGGCAGGCGGAAGAGGCTGGCCGCAAGGGCGCGGAGATCGCGCGGGCCGGCCGAGTCAAGTGAGATGCGGGCGAGCAGGCGCTCCAGGTCGAGGATCCCGGAGAAGGCGCGGCGCAGCTCCTCGCGGCGCACCAGGTCACCGGTGGTTTCGGCCACAGCCTCGTAGCGCGCTTCAAGTGCGGCGGCGTCCATCAGCGGGCGGAGGATGGTGGTGCGGAGCAGCCGCTTGCCCATCGGCGTCTGGCAGGCGTCGAGGGTATGAAAGAGGGTGGCGCGGTCGTCCTGGCCCTGGAAGAGAGGCTCAATGAGCTCGAGGTTGCGCACGGTCACCTGGTCGAGCGAGAGGGCGCCGGAGTGTTTCTGAAAGCGGAGCGAGTCGATGTGCAGCGCTTCGTTCTTCTGTGTGCTGCGGACGTAATGAAGAACGGCGCCGGCGGCGATGGCGGCAGCGGGATGGCCTCCGAGTCCGAAGCCTTCAAGCGAGTGGACGTTGAGCTGCCGCTCGACGAGGCCGATAGCGTAGTCGCGGGACCACACCCACTGCTCGACGTGGGTGCGTGCGGAGATTCGCCCGAGCTGCGAGGGCAGTTCGAGGCCCGGGGCGCAGAGCACCTCGCTGGCGCCGGCCATGAGGATCTCGTCGGCCGCCTGCTGGCGGGCAGCCGAGCCGGAGAACTCGGCGACGCGGAACTCGCCGGTGGAGAGATCGAGGAGGGCGATGGCGCAAACGGGAGCGGAGTGGGCGGGCTTTGCGACCTTCCGGGTGGACTCGTTTGGGGGCGCCGCGGGCTCTACCGTGCCGGAGCCGGCCTCAAACCACGCTGCCAGGAAGTTGTTCTGCTCCTGGCCGAGGCCGGCGTCGAGGGCAGTGCCGGGCGAAAGGACACGAGTGACCTCGCGCCGCACGATCTTTTTGGTGAGCTTGGGGTCCTCCATCTGGTCGCAAAGAGCGATGCGGTAACCCTTGCGCAGGAGGCGGGTCAGGTAGCTCTCGACGGCGTGGTAAGGGACACCGCACATGGGCTGCGAGCGCTCGCGGTCGCGCGCGGTCAGGGTCAGCTGCAACTCGCGGCTCACCACGACGGCGTCGTCGTAAAAGAGCTCGTAGAAGTCGCCCATGCGGAAGAAGAGCAGTGCGTCGGGGTTCTCGCGCTTGGCCGCCGTCCACTGGCGCATGAACGGCGTCAGCTCGGCTGGGTCCTTCTGAGGGGGGGGGAGGTCTGGCTCTCCTGCCCCGGTGGGCGCCTCGAAAGGAGGGACCTGCGGGGCATTCGAGGCCGGTTTGTCATCTCTGATCACGTCGCCATTCAGAATACCGTCTCCGCCGTCCGCGCCGACACCGGGACGCAGCCGGGATCCGTCCAGGCGCAGGAACTCAGGTTCGCGGAGGTGCTGAAGCACCGGGAATACGACGAGGAGTACAATTCGCTCGGCAAGAAACAGCCGAGCGGTTTGTTCCTGCTCCCGTGGCGGGCCAAGCCGCTTCCTTCCAAGCGACAGCCGCGCCTTCGTCGGCCCGGCAACGGGACAAGTTCAACAACCGGCAAATCCTGAACGACTAAAGAAAGGAACGTATGGGAATTCTGGATTCACTCTTCGGCGCCAGGAAGACGGCGCCGGCTCCCACGTCGGCCTCATCGCCGGCCGTCGCCTCGGATTGGTACTGCGCGGACAGCTCGGACCGGTCGGTGCGCCAGATCGTGCTCGCGTTTCCACCCCAATCGGTGGCAGAGAGCAAGTTCGGCATCCTCATCCTGCCTGCGGACAAGTACCCGGTGCTGACGCAGAGTTCCTGGTGCGCGGGCTTTGCTACCATCAACAGCCAGAGCGTGGGGATGTTCCGAGCCGGCGAGTTTGCCGGTGGGGTGAAGACGGCTGGGCTCACGCTGGCTCTGAGCTTCTGCCACATGCCGTCGCACGCCTTCCTGCTCGCCTCCATTCGGGTCGAGTCGCCGCAGATGACGGCCGCAGTGCGCAGAAGGCACCCAAATGCGCCGCCGGTGACGCATCCCGTGGCCGAGTGGATCTCGGGTCTGAGCCCCTTCGACCGGGAGATGGTACAGGCGGTCTTTGCCCAGGAGATCTTTCGCCTGGTTCTGGCCGACGACAGCGGGGGCAGCAGCAGCGCGATCCAGCCCGACGGCAGTTGGCTGGAGGGGCACCTGCCGCGCGTGGTTTGCGAGTTTCACAAGCCGTTGAGCGCCGAGCTCAAGAAGGCATTCAACGAACGGTGGCGGGCGCTTGTGGCACACGGCGACAGCATCCCGAGCTATCGACGCAACTTTCAGGCGGCAGTGGGCGCAGAGATTCTGCGTGTGCTGCCGACGGACAAAGACCCGGTGCTCCCCCGGCCAAGGTGAGTTTGGCAAGTCCGTCCGCGCGCACGGCAACGCGCAGTTTCCCAAAGAAGTGTGCCGGCATCCGCATGGTGATTTGCGTCACAGTATACTGTAGTTTTGCACCGGTAAGGTGATGGACGGAATGTACCTTCTCTGGCTACGAGTTGCGGCCATTTTGTATGCGGCGGGGGCGATTGCGGTCTTTCCTGCCGTGCTGTACGGCGTGGGACGCTGGCGGCAGACCTGTGTGCACCTGGCGGGGATGGCCTTCTTCTTCCACTTCGTTTCCGCCGTCGAGATGCTGGTGCAGACGCACAGCTGGATGCCCGTGGGCGTCCGCGAGTTGGAGTCGCTGCTGGCGCTGGCGGTGGCGGCCGTCTTCTTCATCGTCTGGTGGCTTTGGGATGCCATCTCGCTGGGCATCTTCGCGCTGCCGATCACCTTCTTCATCGTCTTTATCCCGGCGCTGGGGCAAGACCGGTGGGTCTTTCCCTCGGAGGGAATCCGCATCAGTTGGCTGGTGGCGCACATTGCCGCGCTGCTGGCGGCCTATGTGGCTCTGGGCTTCAGCCTGCTGGCCTCGATTCTTTACCTGGTGCAGGAGCGGCGGCTGAAGACAAAGCTGCGCTTTGTGCCGGGCGGGGCGCAGGAGTCGCGACGGACGGCGCTGGACTGGCTGCCGCCGCTGGATACGCTGGAGCGGATTGCGCACTCGATGCTCGAGTTCGGCTTTCCGTGCATCACGGTCGGCCTGCTGATCGGCTCGGTGCTGGCTGAGACCACGCAGGGTGCGGCTTACTTCCGCGATGCGAAGGTGATTGCGTCCTTCGCGATGTGGGTGGTTTACGTGGCGCTGATGCTGGTGCGCCGTACCGCAGGGCTCCGCGGGCGGCGCGCGGCGTTTCTCTCTGGCGGGGTCTTCCTGGTGATGATCCTGGTGCTCGTGGCCAACGTCTTCAGCCGGGTACACAGGTTCGGTCCGCAATGACACTGGCGCTGATAGGAGTGAACCACAAGACCGCGCCGATCGAGGTGAGGGAGCGGATCGCGATCTCGCGCGAAGAGCTGCCGGAGACCACGCGCGCGCTGGCCAGCCAGCCGGGGGTGGACGAGTGCATGATCGTCTCCACCTGCAACCGGGTGGAGATTTTGGCGGCGGTGGAGAACTCCGAGGTGGAGCTGGTTGGCTTTCTGGCGCGGCACTTCGGGCTGGCGCCGGAGGTGCTGGCCCCGCACCTCTACCAGCACAAGGACCGCGAGGCCGTGCGCCATCTATTCCGCGTGGCGGCGAGCCTGGACTCGATGGTGGTGGGCGAGCCGCAGATTCTGGGGCAGGTGAAGGAAGCCTTTGCCGTGGCGCGCGCCTCGGGCACTGTAGGGGGGCAACTGGAGCACCTGTTGCAGAGCGCCTTCGCGGCGGCCAAGAAGGTGCGCTCGGAGACCGAAATCGGTTCGAACTCCGTTTCCATTGCCTCGGTGGCCGTGGAGCTGGCGCGCAAGATCTTCGGGTCTTTGCAGGGACGGACGGTCTTCCTGGTGGGCGCCGGCAAAATGAGCGAGCTGGCAGCGCGGCACCTGGTGCAGCAGGGCGCCGGAACCATCCTGGTGACCAACCGGACCGAGGAGCGGGCGCGGCGGATGGCCGAGCCCTTCGGCGGCAGGGTGATCCCCTTCGCGCAACTGCACGAGGCGGCGAGCCAGGCCGACATTGTGATCAGCTCGACCGGCGCGCCGCACCCGATCTTCCGCCGCGAGCACGGGCAGGCTTTCCTGCACAAGCGGCGCAACCGGCCCATGTTCTTCATCGACATTGCCGTTCCGCGGGACGTGGATGCGGCGATGGGCGAGCTGGAAGGCATCTTCGTTTACGACATCGACGACCTGCAGCAGGTGGCCGCGGCGCACATGGCCGAACGCAGCCGGCAGGCCGGCGATGCCGAGGCGATGATTGCGGCCGAGGTGGAACGCTTCGACCAGCGGCAGCGCACGGTGAACGTGGCGCCGGCCATCGTCGCGCTGCAGCGCCGGGCCGAGGAGTTGCGGCAGGCGGAACTGAAGCGCGCGCAGTCGCGGCTGGGCTCGCTGACGGCTGACCAACTGGCCGCCGTGGAGGCGCTGACGCGCGGACTGGTGAACAAGTTCCTGCACCCGCCCATGCAGGCGCTGAAGCAGGCGGCGCGCGAGAACGATTCTGTGCGGCTGGAGGCTCTGTGCGAGACGTGGTCGTTGCCGGTGACCGCGAACAGGGAAGCAGCAGGCGAGAGCACGGAAGCCCCCAGGGTGGAGAGCGTTCCGGAGAAGGAAGCAAGCGAGGCAGGGCGGAGATGAATCTGCGAATCGGAAGCCGGGGCTCGCAGCTTGCCCTGTGGCAGGCAAACCACATTGCGGCGCTGCTGCGGGGCCAGGGACACGAGGTCGAGATCGAGATCATCAAGACGACCGGCGACCGGCTGCAGGAGGTCACCTTCGCGCAGGTAGGCTCGAAGGGGATGTTCACCAAGGAGATCGAGGAGGCGCTGGCCGCGGGGCGGGTGGACCTGGCGGTGCACTCGCTGAAGGATCTGCCGACGGAGTTGCCGGAGCCCTTCGTGCTGGCCGCGACGCCCAAGCGGGTCGATCCGCGGGACGTGTTTGTGTCGGTGAGGCACGCAGGTCTCGCCGCTTTGCCTGAGGGCGCGCGTGTGGGGACCAGCAGCCAGCGGCGGCGGGCGCAGTTGAAGGCGCTGAGGCCGGATTTGGAGGCTGTGGAGTTCCGCGGCAACGTGGACACCCGGCTGCGCAAGCTCGCCGAAGGGCAGGTGGAGGCGATTCTGCTGGCCGCCGCGGGCCTGGACCGGCTGGGGAAGACCGAGTGGGTGCGGGAACGGCTGGAGCCGCGGGATTTCTGCCCGGCGGCGGGACAGGGCTCGCTGGGGATTGAGACCCGTAAGGGCGACGAACGGACGATTGCCGCGCTGTGCTTCCTGGACGATGCGCAGACCCGCTTCGCGGTGACGGCGGAGCGGGCCGCGCTGGCGGCGCTGGGAGGCGGCTGCCAGGTGCCGATCGGCGTGCACTGCCGGGCCGCCGATGAAGACGGATGGGACGAGATCTTCGGCGTGGTGGCCGCTCCGGACTCGGGCTCGGCGGTGAGGATTCACCACCGCAGCCTGCGCACGCGGTGCGATGCGGCGACGCTGGGCAGGCTGGCCGCGAAGATGCTGATCGACGCCGGAGCCGGGCCGCTGCTGGAGGCACACGGAGGCATGCGGTGAACGCTTTGCCGCTGGCGGGCAAACGGGTGCTGGTGACCCGCGCGGCGCACCAGGCAGGGAAGTTGAGCGACGGCCTGCGGGCGTTGGGCGCTGAGCCTGTGGAAGTGCCGGTACTGGAGATTCTGCCGCCGGAGAGCTTTGCTGCGCTGGACGCGGCGCTCAGGCAGATCGCGACTTACGATTGGCTGATCCTGACCAGCGCAAACGCTGTGCTTTCCCTGATGGAACGGGGAGCCGCGCTCGGTGTTTCTTTGGAGCAGTTTCAGCACTTGCAGGTGGCCGTCGTGGGCGAGGCGACGGCAGCAGCAGGGCGCAAGGCCGGGTTGCCGGTGACTGTGGTTCCGGAATCATACGTGGCCGAAAGTCTGGTTGCGGCGCTTGGGGAGCGGACGGCAGCCAGACGCGTTCTGCTGGCGCGGGCAGCTGTGGCGCGAGATGTGATTCCCGATGCGCTGCGGGTTTCCGGGGCGACCGTCGGCGTCGCCGATGCCTACCGGAACGCCATTCCTGCCGGAGCGCAGGAGCAGTTGCGGCAGGCCTCGAAAATGGGGATTGACGCTGCAACCTTTACAAGTTCCTCGAGCGTGACGCATTTGGCGGACGTGGTGCGAGAGGCTGGGTTGGACTGGCCGCTTGCCGGCGTGAAGGCCGTTTCGATCGGTCCGATTACCAGCGAAACCCTCCGGGCCTCGGGGTGGGAGCCGGCCTCCGAGGCTGATCCGCACGATATTCCTGGGCTGGTAGCGGCAGTGTCCAGAACTCTTGCGCATTGAAAAGAAGTGCTAAAATCGCCGGCAGCTTCCAGAATCCAATCGCCAAGGAGAAGCGAAAATGGATGATCTTGATCTATTACTTCAGCCGACACATCTTCTGGTGTTGCTCCTCGCATACGGGATCTTCATTCTCCCGCTGGCGATCTTCTACATTCTCGCCTTGCAGAAGGCTCTGAATCAATGTTCCCCCCTGGCCCGCACGTTAAAGCCGGAGATGTGCTGGCTGCTTCTCATCCCGCTCGTCAACTTGATTTGGAACTTCTTCATAGTCTTGGGTGTGGCGAATTCGCTTGGCATCGAGTTTGCACGAAGGGGAACGCCCGTTCCGGGCGCAAAGCCCGGGCGGGGACTCGGCCTGGCCATGTGCATCTTCGGGGCGCTGATTCCTATCGTCGGAATCCTCGCCGCGCTGCCCTACCTTATCCTGTGGATTATCTATTGGGCGAAGATCGCCGAATTCTCGCGGATGTTGAGC
>JBAVMZ010000166.1:0-17019 GCA_049690595.1 Occallatibacter sp.
ACAACGCTGTGTCGCGGTAAAATCGTGCAAGCGGAAGCCTCTCTCTGTGCGCTAAACACTGTCTAGTCAACATGTTTGTAGCACAGATGGCTTCCGCTGTCTCAGCCTTCAGGAATAATCCGGGTTAGTCCCCCTCTCGTATAATCTTTAGGGAAGCGCGCTGCGCGATGCAGTTCCCTTCCCGCAGGTTTATTCCGTGTTCTTCAGGAAGGGACGCAAAGATGTCCGAAGCGATCAAGCCGATCAATGTGGAAGCCCTCAAGGCACTGGTGCGCACGGTGCCCGATTTCCCCAAGCCGGGGATTCTCTTTTACGACATTACGACGCTGCTCAAGGACAAGACCGGCTTTGCCAAGCTGATTGACGCCATGGCCGCGCACTACATCGAGCGCAAGATCGACCTGGTGCTGGGCATCGAGGCGCGCGGCTTCATCTTCGGGCCGGCGCTGGCTTACCGGCTCAACGCGGGCTTTGTTCCCGTGCGCAAGCCGCGCAAGCTGCCCGCGCCCGTCGCCCGCGTCACCTACGACCTCGAGTACGGCACGGACACGCTGGAGATTCACCTGGACGCCATCGCGCCGGGGCAGCGCGTGGTGCTGGTCGACGATCTGCTGGCCACCGGCGGCACCATGGAAGCGACGGTGAAGCTGGTCAAGCAACTGGGCGGCGAGATTGCCGGCCTGGCCTTCGCCGTCGAACTCGACTTCCTCAAGGGCCGCGACCGCTTTCCCGAGTACGACGTCTTCAGCCTGCTGCACTACGACGAGTAGCCGCCCGCGCTGAGGCGGACGCGGCCTATGGCCGCCGGGCGAGGCGAGTTGGTTGCTTTCCCAGGTCCCCAAAAGCGAGGGATCTGGGGCAGCCACGTACAAGTGACATCTCTTGGCGCCCCTACGGGCCGCGGGGCGTCATTTGGCGCCCAACCCAGGGCGGCGCTTTGCTTGCCCTGGGCTATTTTCGTGCCGCCCCTCCGGAGCGGGTGCGTTGGCGGCTCGCTCATCGCAGGCCTAACGCATTTTCCCTTTTGCCGTAGGGTGGGCTTTGTGCCTTCCCACCCTTGCGCCAGAAACAAGGCGCAAGGATGGGGCACGGAAGTTCCTTACACTATTTGCGAAAATGCTCTAACGCGCAGTGACGGGCCGGGCTGCTCCTCATGAACAGGACGCCACTGGGTTGGTGCTGAGGAAAGATGCGTGGGCCGGGAGGCCCACGCCACAGTCGGCCAGGAGGCCGGCGCTACTCTCCGAGACCCGCGCGCTGTTCATTCAGAACGCTTTAAGGGGTTGGGGCAAGCTGGTAGCGCCAGGTGTCGTTGTACAGGTTTTCCCAAAAGATCGGGGGGTTGTCCCCGTCGTTCACGGTCATGTACTGGGTGGCACCGCCGAAGAGCCACAGGTTGCCTGTGGCGTCGATCCAGGCGTTGGTGTTAAAGCGGGCGCCGGGGGTGTTGGCAAGGGCGGGCACGCCGTCCGTCCCGTAGGCCGGTAGGGGGCCGCACCGCTGCGCCAGGGCAAGGTCGCCTGAGCAGGGAATGGCGCTGGGACCGTTCTGCCAGCTCCACTGGCCGGTGGAGGGGCGGAAAAGCCAGAGATCGGCCAGGCCGTCCTGGCGGCCGGAGCCATCGTCGCCGTAACCGCCGTAGACCCAGAAGTTGCCCTGCCGGTCGACCCAGCCGGCGGCGCCGTTTCGTCCGCCAAAGGCAACCGCGGCGGTGCGCCCGCCGGGCTGGTTTGTGGAGGCTGGCTTGCCTTCCGCGCCATATACGCCCGCCTTGCCGCAGACCAGGTTGGGCGCCTTGCCGGTGCAGTCCAGCGTGTCGGCCCCGCCGATCCAGGTCCACAACCCGGTGGAGGGAGAGAACTCCCAAAGGTCGTTGAGGTTGCCGGAGTTCGCGTGGGCGTCAAATCCGGAGCCGCCGAAGAGCCAGAGGTTGTCAGAGGAGTCGACCCAGCCTGCGGCGCCGGAGCGGCCTCCCGGGAGGTTGGCGGGCGAGGCGACGCCCCGTTTCCCATAGACGCCCGGCTGGGTGCAGGACTTGGCGCCCGTGGATGGGATGCAATGAAGAGTGCTGGGACCGGAGATCCAGGTCCACTGGTTGGCGGCGGGGTCGAACTCCCAGAGATCGTTCAGGCTGCCTTGCTGAGCGGCCGAGTCGTAGCCGCTGCCGCCGAAAAGCCAGAAGCGGCCCGATTTGCCGGTCCACGAGGTGGCGCCGGAGCGGCTGCCGGGGATATTCGCGGAGGAAGGCGTGCCTCGCGTGCCGTAGACGCCGGATTGATCCTTGGGCAGGGCGCCCGCGGCACCCTTCTCCCATATCCACAAGCGTGACTGGGCGGCGGCAAAGATGGAGCAGGCCACGAGGAAAAGCAGCAGGGCAAGAGTCCCGCGGAAGAACCGCGGGCTGCACCGGGGCGCCTTCCGAGCAGGTCCGGACTTGAGAGGAAGCAGGGGAAGACGCATTGCCAGTGACCTCAAGTTTCGCCAGGAAGGCGCAGGAAACCGCCGGCTCGATTCGAAGGGCGCACCTCTAGTGCGGCAGCCGCTCAGAGCAAGCCAAACACCCGCTGGCAGAGAGCGGATCGAAACAGCCAAGGCGCGGAAAGACGGCAAGGGAAAAGGCAGCAGGTGAGGAGAACTTACAGAAGCGGTCGAGCGGTGTCAAGCGAATCTTGGTAGCCCACGCCGCCTGTCCGAACCCGTCAACCATGGGTTTGCCCGAGCGGGTACGGTAAACCACGGAGCCGATGGGCGGGTGGCCCGGATGCGGGGTTTGTGAGTTCCCCCGCGATGAGTTGATCCCCTGGCGCCTCGCTTCTGGGGACCTGCGAAGGCACGGACCTCGGCCTCGTGGGTCTCCCACCCTTTCGGCAAAGATCGCCGGAAGGACGGGGCACCCGGCACCCGGCGTGGGTCGGGAGACCCACGCTACAGCCGGCCGGGAGGCCGGCGCTACAAACGGAGGCGGGCGCTACGAATGGAGGCGGGCGCTACTCTTTCTGTGGCGTCGCGGCCGCGGGCTCCTCGGTCAGCATCTGGGGGTCGGCGAAGCGGTAGCCGACGTAGACATCGGTGAGCAGGTAGACGGGATTCGACGGGTCGTCCTCGATCTTCTTGCGCAGTTGGCGGACGAAGGTGCGCAGGTACTCGACCTCTTCGCGGCAATCGGCGCCCCAGACGGCGGTGAGCAGCTTGGCATAGGTGATCACCCGGCCTGCGCGGCTCATCAGGCAGTGCAGAATGTCGAACTCCTTGCGCGTCAGGTGCACGGGCTGGCCGCGTTTGGTCACGGTGCGCTTCAGCGGGTCCAGGCGCAGTTCGCCAATCTCGACGGGGGCGTCCTGTGCGCGCTCCGGCGCCTGCACGCGTCGCACGGCGGTGCGGATGCGGGCGATCAGTTCGCGGGTCGAGAA
Organism: Occallatibacter sp.; assembly: GCA_049690595.1. GTDB lineage: Bacteria > Acidobacteriota > Terriglobia > Terriglobales > Acidobacteriaceae > Telmatobacter. The sequence goes on from JBAVMZ010000166.1 coordinate 3,411, forward strand.
GGGCTTGGTCACGTAGTCGTCGGCGCCCAGTTCCAGCGCCTCCACCTTTTCTTCTTCGGCGTCGCGAACGGTCAGCATCAGGATGGGCATCCGCGGCAGAAAACTGCGAATTCTCCGCAGCGTCTCGATGCCCCCGATGCCCGGCATATTCACGTCGAGCAGCACCACGTCGAAGGCCGAGGCGCGCAGCAGTTGCAGCGCCTCTTCGCCGCGCGAGGCCTCGGTTACGTTGAATCCCAGCTCCATCAGCGGCGGCTTGAGCGCGCGGCGGATGGCCGATTCGTCGTCGACCAGAAGGATGCGGATGACGGTGGAAGTACTCACGATCTCCTCCTTGGCGCGGCAGTTGGAATGGCCGCGTAGAAAGTGGTTCCTTCGATCTCTTCGCTGTTCACCCACACGTAGCCGCCGTGCGCCTGCGCCGCACGCCTGGCCACCGAAAGGCCGATGCCGGTTCCCGCCGCGCGCCCCGAGTGCGTGGTCGAGCGATAGTAGCGGTCGAAGATGCGCTCGCGGTCGGCGATGGGAATCACCGGTCCGTAGCTGTGCACGCTGAAGACGATCTCCGCCCGTCCCTTGGCGGCGCGAATGGTGATGGTGGTGCCGAAGATCGAGTACTTGCAGGCATTGTCGATGTACTGCGTCAGCAGCATCGCCATAAGCTCGCGGTCGCAGTGAAGCGTCATGCCGTCGTCGGCGATCTCGACGGCCACCTTCATGCTGGCCAGCCGGTCGCTGAGCGCGGCCACCACCTCTTCGACGAGCGTGGCCACGCTGACCTCGGTTGCATTCAGAGTCACTTCGCCCGCGTCGAGCCGCGCGGTGGTCAACAGGCGGGTGGTCAGGTTGCCCAGCAGGCCAGCCTGCTCGTCGATCAGCGCCACCAGTTCGGCCTGCGCGGCGGAAAGATGGCCCATCTCGCTCAGCCCGGTCGACGCCGCGCGGATCGCGGTCAGCGGCGTCTTGTAGGCGTGGGCCAGGTTGTCCAGCACGGTCGAGCGCAACTGCTCCGTGCGCCGCTCGGTTTCGATGCGGCTCTCGTTGGCGAAGGCGCGGTAGCGGTCGAAGGTGATGGCGATCAGCGAGGCGATCGCGTTGTTGGTCAGCGGGCTGGTATCGCCGCGCACCACCAGGCTGCCGATGGGCACCGTGCCCAGCCGCACCACGCGCCGTCCCACGCCCGTCTCCGCATCGTCGTCCGAGGTCTCGAAGTAGTAGACGTTCTGCGCCAGCTCCTGCGCATCGACGCCCCAGTAGCCTGCCTGGTAGGTCTTGTGCAGGTCGGCGTCGAAGACCACCACCGCCTCCAGCGCAAAGGTCTCGTGCACCAGCTCGGCCAACTGCGCCCCGGGCTCCATGTGCAAGTTCATCTGCAGTGTGCGGCGCGTGAACTCATACAGGTCGTGCATCTGGCCGCCGCGCAACTCGGCCTCCCTGGCATGCTCGGTCACGCGCGCCGAGAGGCGGCTGACGACCAGGGCCACCAGGATGAAGGCCGCCAGCGTCACCGTGCCGGCCGGATCGGGAGCCAGGTTCGGCTTCAGCGCGCGGACGCTGAAGTACTCGTGCAGCACTACCGCCGACAGCGAGACGATCACCGCCTGCCAGAAGCCGCAGAGCAGCGCCGTGGGCACCACGATGAGCATATAGAGCAGCACGGCCACCGGCAGCAGCCATCCGGCCCAGTGAGTCAGCCCCGAGACCATGATCGTGGCCACGATGCCGAGCGCGCACTCCAGCACGAACAGCAGCACGCTCAGGCCCGAGTTGCGCCAGCGGCGCGAGCTGAGCATGGAGCGAACCGGGTTGTACGTTGCTGACAATCGCTACCTTACCCCGGGCGGCGTGGACTCCGGCAGTCCCATGCGCTTGATTCCATTTTCACGCGAATCGAAGGCCGTGGAGGGAGCCTGAAGCCGCGCGGCGCCGGCGTGCCGGCCACCGCCTCAGCACCTGCGCGCATCGCCGAACTTGTTTGGATTCTAGCAGGTTGCTCATTTGCAGCCCGGCCGCGCTTCCTGCCTCCGCGGCCGAATTCCGCCTGCGGACCTCCCGAGCGGCAAAGACCGGCCATCCAGCACCTATAATTTTCTTTCTGTAATCCTCATGAGTTCTTTATGTTTTCTTTGCATTACTATCATCAATCCTCTGATGCCGCCAAGCTCACGAGGCAACGATCGCTCGATGCTGGAGAGGCCGTGCATCCTCGCGCGACCGCGCAGCAATCGATAAGCCACAGGCGATGGCGGCACGCGACAGGATTCGGAGTCAGTGATGCAGGTTGCCCTCGCTTAAGGCAGAATCATCCCCGGTTATACAACCCAAATCATTTCCTGGAGGAATAGTGCCGATGTCTACCAAAATGAATTACTTTCTGCTGACCCTGGCCGGGGCTGCCTTTGCGGCCGCTCTCGGAGCCGGCGCGCAGACGCCCGCGGCTCCCTCAACACCGGCTCCCGCTCCCGCTCAGGCGCCCGCCGCGCAGCCGGCCGCGGCGCCAGCCGATGCTCCGGCCCCTCTTTCCACCTTCGTACTTACGGGTCCGCTCCAGTGGTTGCCACCGGCTGTCTTCGATGCCGGCCCGTTCGGCAAGCTCTCCGCGAACGGCATCGTGACCGGGTATGCACTGGGACAGAACAATCACCTCCCCGGGGACGACACGCAGCAGGCCACCCTGAGCAACGGGGAGATCTTCATTCAGAAGGCGGATGGAAAGGTTCAGTACTACATTCAGGCGGGTGTCTATACCATGCCGACCCTGGGTGTGCCGTTTCTTGAGGCCGACAAAACCGTCAGTAACTTCTACGGGCCGGTTCCGGTCGCCTTCCTGAAGCTGCAGACGGGAAAGAACACTCAGTTTCTCATCGGCTCACTGCCCACGCTGATGGGCGCAGAATCCACATTTACCTATCAGAACTTCAACATCCAACGCGGTCTCGTCTGGAATCAGGAGAACGCCGTGAATCGCGGGCTCCAGGTGAACCAGACGATCGGCAAGTACCTGAGCGCCTCCTTCAGCTGGAACGACGGCTACTATTCCGGCCGTTACTCATGGCTGAGCGGCTCAATGACTTTTACCAAGGGGCCTCACAGCCTGGTGTACGACGGGATGGGCAACGCCGGCCAGACCAAGTACCAGACCGCGGCCACGCCGATCCAGAACAACAGTTACATGCACACGGTGATCTATACCTACACCAAGGGACCCTGGATCGTTCAGCCCTACATCCAGTACGGCAAGCTGCCGACCAATGCGAAGGTAGGCGTTCCCAAGGGCACATCCACAACCGGCGGCGCGTTGACCGTCAGCAGGGCCTTCAAACATGGCTTCGCGCTCCCGGCGCGCTTTGAGTACATCACCAGTTCGGGCAACGCCGCCGACGGATCGCTGAATCTGATCTATGGGCCGGGCAGCAGCGCCACCAGCTTCACCGCCACGCCAACTTACCAGAAGGGCGGGTTCTTCTTTCGAGCCGACCTTTCCGTGGTCCATGCCAAGGACTACGCGGCGGGAGCTGTTTTCGGCAAAACGGGCAACGATGCCGACCAGTTCCGGGCCGTGGGCGAATTCGGATTCATCTTTGGCAATAACATCGCCGGAAAATAGCGACGTCTTACAGCCCGTGACAAGAGTCGGGATTCCTGAGAGACATCGCTCAGGGGCTATAGCCCATCATCTGTAATCGGACACTTACGGCACGACTGAAGTCGTGCCCTTTCAAAACCCGACTTTCACCACGGGCCGCCAAGCGCGGAGCGGCATCCGGCTCCAGGCGCCGTCTTGTTTCGCAGCGCACCTTTCAGCCGTTCTGCCTTCGGGCGGGCACGGCTGGAGTGTGCGCGAAAACAGATGGGAACAAGGCATCGCTTCCCATTTAGCGCTTCTTCATTTCATCCTTATCACGCCGACCCTAACATTGAAATATCTCATTCCGCTTCCCACATCGGCCGGGCAGGAATCCGGAGACGGGCGAGGAATACCCACATCCCGGGGGCGCACAATCGTTGCCGCCGGGACCAGCCATAACCAACTTCTAACTACAGGAGAATGATCATGGCAGAACAGAAAGCACCCCAAATGCAGGCCACGCTCGGGCTCACCGGGTTGACCAGCAACGCAATGGCTCTCATCGCCCCCGGCGCCTTCCTCTGGCTCACCTTCTTCATCCAGGCCACCACGGGCGTGGCCGGTCAGCCGTCGACCGCGCCGGCCATGTGGTGGGGCATCTTCGGCGCCCTGCTGCTCTGCCTGGCCACCGCCGTGGCCTACGCCGAGATCTCGAAGCTCTACCCCGGCACAGGTTCGAGCTACTACTACGCCGAGCAGGCCATGCTCTCCAAGGACAAGGCCTTCAAGTATGCACGTATCGCGAAATTCGTGGTGGGCTGGGGCTCGCACCTTTACTACTGGGTCTATCCCGGCGTGATGGTGGCCACCACCGGCATCTTTGTCGGCTACATCGTGGGCTTCCTCTTCCCCAGCTTCATGTCCGGCTCCAACCCCGGCCCGCTCTTCATGGCCCTGGTCGCCGTGGTCTTCGCCTTCTTCGTGGCCTGGATCGCATCGAAGGGCGCGGGCGCCTCGACTGCCGTCAACCTGGCCATCAACGTGGTGCAGATCTCCGCGCTGGTGCTCTTCAGCGTGCTGGCACTAGGCTATCGCTCCAGCCATCCGCAGGGCGCGCCCGCTTACCAGTACGACTCGCAGACGCTGGCCACCTATACCTACCAGTTCGCCACGGCCAAGGACGGCTCGGTAATGCGAGACGCCGGGGGCGCTCCGCTGCCGCTGCTCGACCCTGCCGGCAAGCCTGTGCCCTTCACCATCGACTACACGGAGAAGGACGCGAGCGGCAACTTCCTGGCCCACCCCAACGCGGCCAGCGTGATCAGGCCGCACCAGTGGAGCTGGGTCTTCATCCAGGCCACGGTCGCCATCCTCATCCTGGTCGGCTTCGAATCGGTCACCGCCATGGGCGGCGAGGCAAAGAACCCAACCAAACACATCCCCATCGCGGTCATCGCCTCGCTGCTCATCCAGGGCCTGGCCTGCTATCTCTTCGAGTACTTCGCGGCAAACTACTTTCTCAACTCGGGGTACTCGATGCAAAGCGCCGCGGGCTCGGCCGCTCCCATCGGCGACATGATGATCATCGTCGGCGACGGGCTGCTGGGCCACGGCAACGGCAAGTACTTCATGCTCGCCGAGGCCTTCACCGTCTTCCTCGCCCTCATCGGCACCACCCTGAGCTGCATGAACACCGGCGCCCGCGTCACCTACGCCATGGGCAAGGACGACGAGGCTCCCGAGCACTTCGGCATGTTGCACGCCCAGTCGCTCTCGCCGCGGAAGGCCATCTGGACGCTGGCCATTATCTCCGCCGTCATCGGCGTCGTGGCCGTCTCGCTGGTCTTCGGCGACGCCGCCGCGCCCACCGACGCCACCATCGCCGCGCTGCCGCACAACATCTTCTCCAACGTCGGCTATCTGCCGCACGACACCCTGGCCAAGCTGCCCAACTCGCTGCTGACCATCACCCTGACCTCGAACTTCGGCACCTTCATCCTCTACGCGCTGAGCTGCCTGCTCTGCATCGTTGCTTTCAGCCACCGGCCGGACAGGAACCTGCTGGTGCACATTCTCATTCCCGGCTTCGGCCTTGCCGCCAACCTTGTCTGCATGGCCTTCTACGTGGCCGGGCCGTTCTTCAACCTGGGCACCAAGATGGAGCCGCTCACCGCGCTGGGCATCTCGGCCCTGTGGGGCCTCTACGGCGGCATCTACTTCCTGCGCAGCTCCAAGGCCAAGGGCAAGGCCGTCCTGCTTGCCTCCAAGTCGTAACCGAAGCAAGTGGACAGTGGACAGTAGATGGCCGTTTCACTGAAGTCGTTCCGGAACCCGGCGCATTGGTTACGCAATGTGCCGGGTTCCATCGTTGCTGAACTCGGGTAGCTTAACGCAAAATCGGAGTGTATCCCGCTCGAAGGGTTCGCTGTTCACTGTTCACTTGTCCACTTGTCCACTGTTCTTTGGGAACCTCGCCCATGTTGGATCTTCAATTCGGTCAGGCAAGCGACTTCGGCAAGGTCCGCACCAACAACGAAGATGCGATGGGGTCCTTTCTTCCCTCCTCGCGCCACCAGGCCCGCTCGCACGGCTATCTCTTTGCCGTCGCCGACGGCGTCGGCGGTATGGACCTGGGCGAGGTTGCCTCGGCCACGGCCATTGAGGTGGTGACCCGCGAATTCGCCCGGGCCCAGGCGGGCAGCATGCTTCCCGGCCTGCTGCCGCGCCTGGTCCAGCACGCCAACGCAGCCATCCACGACCGCACCCTCGCGGCCGAATACCGCGGCAAGAAGATGGCCACCACCCTCGTCGCCTGCGCCCTGCGCCACGACCAGGCCGTCGTCTCCCACGTCGGCGACTCGCGTTGCTACCTGGTGCGCCAGGGGCGCGTCCGCCAGCTCACCGACGATCACACCTGGGTCAACCAGCAGCGCAAGCTCGGCCTGATCACCGCCGAAGAAGCCGCCGAGTCCGAGGCCCGCCACGTCCTCATCCGCTCCCTCGGACCCGAGATGTTCGTCTCGCCCGACACCTCGAGCCACACCATCCAGCCCGGCGACGTGCTCGTCCTCTGCTCCGACGGCCTCTACGACGAGCTCAGCGAGACCGAGATGGCCCGCATCGTCTCCCAGCCCAAGGCCATGGACGAGGTCGCCCGCGAGCTGGTCGCCCGCGCCGTCGAGATCGACGGCGGCGACAACACCACCGCCCAGGTCATTCGCATCCGCTCAGTGGAAGCCATCGGTATGTACCGCGGCCGCCCCTACCGGCTGCCCTCCTGACAGAAGCGGAAACAAACCTTATGGAACCTTTACCGCTTTCCCGCGAATTCCCGGTAAAGTAATACACAATCTAGGCTTCAGCAAAAACAGGCAAGTGAAGCGTCACGGGCGCGCCGGCTCCTCCGCCAGCCTTCGACCTTCCTCCCGCCCGCCACGCTGAAGCCGGAATGACACGGAGCATCCTCACCGGATGGGTTTTCTCGACACGATTGAACCAGGCGCCAGGATCGACAACTACCGCATCGACGCGCCTGTTGCCCGCAGCGGCATGGCCTCCATCTTCCGCGCCACCGACACCCGGGACCAGCGCATCGTCGCGCTCAAGATTCCCCACCCCGACATGGAGGCCGACCCCATCCTCTTCGACCGCTTCCAGCGCGAGGCGGCCATCGGCGAGAAGCTCGATCATCCCATGGTCATGCGCGTCTACGGCGGCGAGAAGCGCACCCGCGTCTACATGGTCATGGAGTGGTGCCAGGGCCGGCTGCTGCGCCAGATCCTCGACGAAGGCCGCATGGACCACGACCGCGCCATCCGCATCGTCTCCAAGGTCCTCGACGCCCTCGATTACATCCACGAGCACGGCGTCGTCCACCGCGACCTGAAGCCGGAGAACATCATGGTCGACGGCGAGGACAACATCAAGCTCATCGACTTCGGCATCGCCGGCGACGCCGCCGCACGCCGCCTCACTTACGCCAACTTCACCGCCACCATGGGCACGCCCAACTACATCTCGCCCGAGCAGGTGCAGGGCAAGCGCGGCGACGGACGCTCGGATATCTACGCCGCCGGCGTGATGCTCTACGAGATGCTCACCGGCAAGCTTCCCTTCACCGGACCCAGCCCGATGGCGGCGATGAACGACCGGCTGCTCAACCACCCCATGCCCCCCATGGTCGCCGACCCCTCCGTCACGCCCCAGTTGCAAGAGGTCATCTACCGCGCCCTGGAGCGCAATCCGCGCAACCGCTACGCCCGCGCCCGCGACTTCCAGCGCGATCTCGAGCACCTGGACCAGATCGGCATCGAGGACCGGGTGGAGCTGCGCGACTGGCAGAAGCGCAAGTCCCAGCTCTCGCGCAAGATCCTTTACTACGCCGCGCTGGCGCTGATTCCGGTGGTTGTCCTGCTCATCATGGTGCTGGTGGCGCACCGCCACTGAACCCTGCCCCGGCGCCTCTATGCCCCCCGCTGTGCCGATCCTCACGGCATCTTTATGACCAGGCCTTTAGCATTTTCTTGCAATCAATCACCTTTCGCCTGAAGGAGATCCATGGCTAAGTACAAACTGGAGTACATCTGGCTCGACGGCAGAAAACCGATTCCCGAGCTTCGCGGCAAGACCACGATCAAGTCTTTCGAAGAGGAGCCCACACTCGAAGATCTGCCCATCTGGGGCTTCGACGGAAGCTCCACCATGCAGGCCGAAGGCAAGAGTTCGGACTGCCTGCTCAAGCCCGTCGCCCTCTACCCCGATGCCTCCCGCGACGATGCCTTTATCGTCCTCAGCGAGGTCATGCATCCCGACGGCACGCCACACTCCACCAACGTGCGCGCCCAGATCGCCGACGTGGCCGACTTCTGGGCCGGCTTCGAGCAGGAGTACTTTTTCTTCAAGGACGGCCGTCCGCTCGGCTTCCCTAAGGAAGGCTACCCCGCTCCCCAGGGCCCCTACTACTGCGGCGTCGGCTACAAGTACATGGGATCCATCGCCCGCGAGATCGTCGAGGAGCACCTCGAGCTGTGCCTGGCCGCCGGCATCAACCACGAAGGCATCAACGCCGAAGTGGCCAAGGGCCAGTGGGAGTTTCAGATCTTCGGCAAGGGCTCCAGGAAGGCCGCCGACGACCTCTGGGTGGCCCGCTACCTGATGATGCGCCTCTGCGAGCGGTACGAGATCGATATCGAGTGGCACTGCAAGCCGATCAAGGGCGACTGGAACGGCTCCGGCATGCACACCAACTTCTCCACCGAGTACCTCCGCGAGGTGGGTGGCAAGGAGTACTTCGAGGCCCTCATGAAGGCCTTCGCCGACGCCCGGGAGGAACACATCGCCGTCTACGGCCCGGACAACGAACTCCGGCTCACCGGCCTGCACGAGACCGCCGCTATCGACGAGTTCACCTACGGGCTCAGCGACCGCGGCGCCTCCATCCGCATGCCCGTCAACTTCATCAAGAACGGATACCGTGGCTACCTGGAGGATCGCCGTCCGAACTCGGCCGCCGATCCCTACCAGATCGTCGAGCAGATTCTCAAGACGATCGGCACCGTGCCCAAGCCGTAAAGACGGTGCGGGGTGCGCGGCCCGCCGCAGGGTCTCCCGGCGGGCCGCCTCCCGCGCATCGGTTGTCACCACCCGCCCGGCAGCCTCCCCGGGCGGCCTTCCTGCCGGCGCGGCGCCACAGTTGCCGCGCCGTCTTTTTTCCGCCTTCCCGCCCTCCGGCTCGCTCTCCGCGCCCTCTCGTTCTATCTTGAGGACGGAGGCTCTATGGCAACTCGCTGGGTTGCAGGCGTCGATATCGGCGGCACCAAGACGGCCGTTGTCCTCTCCGCGGCTCCGCCCGCCGTCGTCGGCCGCATCGAGTTCCCCACCGAGCCGGAGCACGGTCCCGAGCCGGCCATCGCGCGCATCGTTTCCGCGCTCCACGCGCTGCTTCGCGAGCAGAACGCCTTGCCCGCGGATCTGGGCGGCATCGGCATCAGTTGCGGCAGCCCTCTGGACCGCGCGGCAGGCATCGTGCAGGCCCCGCCCAACCTCCCCACCTGGGTGGACGTGCCCATCGTTGCAATCCTCTCCGCCGCCTTCGGCTGCCCGGCGCGGCTGGAGAACGACGCCAACGCAGGCGCCCTGGCCGAGCACCGCTACGGCGCCGGCCGCAGCGCCCGCCACATGCTCTTCCTCACCCTCGGCACCGGCTTCGGCGCGGGCGTCATTCTCAACGGCCAGCTCTACACCGGCGCCAGCGACCTGGCCGGCGAGATCGGCCACGTCCGCCTCACCCGCACCGGCCCCGTTGGCTACCACAAGGCCGGCTCCGCCGAGGGCTGGGCCAGCGGCGGAGGCATGGCCCAGCTGTCCGCCGAAGCCCTTCGCCGGGCTGCCCGGCGCGGAGAAGCCAGCTCCCTCCTCGACCTGCCCTCCAGCCAGCCCCCCACCGCACGCGACGTCGGCCTGGCCGCCCTCGCAGGCGATGCCCTGGCCCGCCGCATCCTCAGGGAAAGCGGCCGCAAACTGGGAATGGCCCTGGCGATTCTGATCGATGTGCTGAATCCGGAGCGGATCGTCCTGGGAGGGCTGGCGATGCGCCTCGGCGACCTGCTGCTGGACCCTGCCCGCGCCGTCCTCCGCCGCGAGGCCCTGGCCCCCTCCGTCGCCGCCTGCCGCATCGTTCCGGCCGAGCTTGGCGAACGCATTGGCGACGTCGCAGCCCTCTGCGTCGTCCCCGAACCCCACGCCCACTTCACTGGAGGCATCCCATGTCCCACTACGTCTTCCTCTGTCAGGATTGCCACAAGGAGTTCACCCTGAGCCTGCACATGGCGGAGGTGGAGAAGCACGCCGCCGTCTGTCCCCACTGCGGCAGCAAACGCGTCGCACAGGCGGTCGCTGCTTTTTCCGCCGTCACAACCAGGAAGAGCTGACCATAGCAAGGCCGGCTTGCCGCAGGCCTCCAACTCAGGTCGCTTTGGCGTTGGCGGCGGTGCTGGTACTGGCCAGGCTGGAGTGGCGGCGGTGATGCCGAGGCGTCCTTCCAAGCGGAGGGTGGAAGAGCGGTGTGAGCGTTTGGCGGCAGACCGCGTCATTGCTGGCAGAGATTCACTCCAGCGAGGCCTGCCGATGTATCTTTTCCGTTTGCTCGCGCGTCCTGCAGCCGACCTCAGGCTGCCTGCCTTTGCACTTTTTCTAGCTCTACCGCTTGCCGGACTGCACGCCCAGCAGCCGCCAGCCGAGGCCGCGGCGCCCGAATCCAAGCCCATCCCGGCCGAGCGCAAGCCGCAGCCTCCGATGCAGTACGAGAGCTTCCATCTGGTCCATGCCATGGGCCAGCAGGACGCGGTCGACATTCAGACCGCGCTGCGCAACATGATTCCCAACGCGCGGATCTTCTACCTTCCGCACCAGAACCTGCTATCGGTCCGCGCCACGGCCGAGGACATGGAGATGGCGCGCCGAGTCCTGGGCGACCTGGATCAGCCGCATCCTGTGTACCGGCTGACCTTCACACTGACCGAGATCGAGGACGGCAAACGACAAGCGCCCGAGCACTATTCCATGTTGCTCACGGACGGTAATCACTCCTGGCTCAAGCTCGGCCAGCGCGTACCGATCGAAACCGGCTCCTATGGTCCCGACGACACAAAGGTCAAGAGCCTGGTCCAGTACCAGGACATCGGACTCAATATCGACACGTGGCTGGAGGGCATCCAGTTGCGGACCAAGGTGGAGATGACCAGCCTCTCGCCGGACAAATCCGGCATCGGTCCGCAAGACCCGATGCTGCGGCAGAGCATCTTCGATTCCTACTACAAGCTGACTCCCGGCAAGCCCTTTCTGCTGGGCTCGGTCGAGCTGCCCGGCGGCCACCTGCGGCAGGAAGTCGAGATGGTGGCGGAAGCGGTTCCGTAGACCGCTTCTCGGGCATGGGTGCTCATGTCGAAAACAATCCGCAATGGGCACACAAGCCCCTGCCCGGCGTTGTATCCTCTCCCGTGTCCACACTCGTCGAATGCGTACCGAATTTCTCTGAGGGGCGACGCGTGCCGGACTTAATTGAGGAGCCGCTTGCGGAGAGCCGGCGTTGTCCGCTCGTTGATTTCCGTCACGGGCAAACTGACGCGTCCTTGGCCGTGGTAAAGCTCCGCGTCGTCGCGCTCCGGCCAAGCATAGAAGAGACGATTGCGCTTCACATCCACGGCTAGCAGGAACCCCGGAACGTTGGAGTTCGCCAGCCGGCGGATGAGGCGCTTCTCCACGGGAAAAAACGACTCGATGCTGCGCTCGGTGCCCTTGACCTCGACGGCGAAAGTGTTGACGCCGCCCTCGGTGTTGTTGAAACCCACCAGGAAATCGAATCCGAGGTCCAGCGTTGGCTTGGTCAGAAACTTCGGCTGGAGATCCTGAAGGAACAACTGCGCCAGCAGTTCGCTTCTACGTCCGACCGTCGAGGCTTGAGAAGATGCTGTTTTCATGCAAACACCGAGGTCCGTGGTTTGTAACCCGCCGTCTTCCAGAAGAGGCTGACCTCATCGTACAGGAGTTTGAGGCGGGCAGGCGTCAACTCGTGGGTGAGAGGGATGCTCGTCATGGCGCGGAGCGGCGCGTTCAGGCAGACAGAGCGAGCGAACACCCTCTGGGAAGGCTCATGCACGGCGAGAACATAGGTTGGCCCGGGTAGCTGTTTCAATCGTTCGATGTCGCGCGCTTTCACCGAGATCTGGAGGCGGTTGACGCCAAGGGCTCTGGCCGAAGCCGTTGACTTGGCCTGTGCGAAGAAGTAGGGCGTCGAATTTCTGACGTTGCGAAGTTCTACATAGAAATCGATGGCCGGCCATTTATCGCCAAGGAATCCGGGACGAAAGAGGGGGCGCTGAAATTGACGAAAATCCGTCAAACACAGTTCGACGATTGCCTCGCCCCGCATACCGATGACGTCCTGCAGCTCAGCGGTCATAAGCCTTTGAAAATCAACGGAACAGTATACACGCTCCCGATCTCGTCCCCCGGCGCGGTATCCTTTTCCCGTCATGTCCACTCTCGTTGAATGCGTACCGAATTTCTCTGAAGGGCGCGACCCCGCCAAGGTCGACGCCATTGTCGAAGCGATGAAGATCCCCGGCGTCTGGCTGCTGGACCGCGAGATGGACGCCGACCATAACCGGTGCGTGATCACGCTAGTGGGCGACCGCGAGGCCATCCAGGAGGCCGCCATCCGCGGCGTGGGCAAGGCCGCCGAGCTCGTCGACCTGACCAGGCACACCGGCGCGCACCCGCGTATGGGCGCGGCCGATGTCATCCCCTTTATACCCATCGACGGGGTGACGCTGGAAGACTGCGTGGCAATGGCAAAGCACGTGGCGGCGGAGATCTGGCGGCGGTTCGAGGTTCCGGTGTACCTTTACGAGGCGGCTGCGGCGACACAGGAGCGGCAGAACCTGGAAAACATCCGCCGCGGCCAGTTCGAGGGCCTTCGCGACGAAATTGCCACCAACCCGGCGCGCAAGCCGGACTTCGGCGAGCCGCGGGTGCACCCGACGGCCGGCGCGACCGTGGTCGGCGCGCGCAAGCCGTTGATCGCCTACAACATCTTCCTGAACACGGCCGACGTCTCCATCGCCAAGAAGGTGGCCAAGGCCGTGCGGTACTCTTCGGGCGGGCTGCGCTACGTGAAGGGCGCCGGCTTCCTGGTTCGCGGGATGGCACAGGTCTCAATGAACCTGACCGACTTCGAGCAGACGCCGATCCATCGCGTCTTCGAGTTCGTCCGTCGGGAGGCGGCGCGCTACGGCGTCGTGCCGGTGTCGAGCGAGATTGTGGGCCTGGTCCCCAAGGCGGCCCTGGAACAGGCGGCCGAGTGGTTCCTCCAGGTGGAGAACTTCGACTCTTCGCTGATCCTGGAGAACCGGCTTGCTGCCGTGATGAGCGGCAAGATGGCAGTTGGCGGGCTGCGCGCGGGCATCGAGCCGTTCATCGAGCAGCTCGCCGCGCCCACGGCCACGCCGGGCGGAGGCAGCGCCGCGGCAGCCGCTGGAGCGA
>JBAVMZ010000167.1:0-2639 GCA_049690595.1 Occallatibacter sp.
GGCCCAGGCCGCTCGCAACCAGAAGAACCGCAAGCAGCAGGACCGCGGCAGCGCCAGCCTTCGGCGCGTCGGAGCCGCCCGGAAACAGGCTCTTCAACACCTGCCCAATCCCGTGGCAGGCGAGAACGATCACGCGGCCCAGGCTTACCAGCGGACGGTCCAGCTCCTTGGATTCAATATTCGAGATCCACGCATCGGCCCGCGAATAAAGCGCCCGCGTCAGCGTCTCCTGTTCGAAGATGGTCGTTGTCAGAAAAGCCAGGCGCACCTGCCCCTCCCCCACGCCCACCACCTGCGCCCTGATCTGCTGATCTTCGTCGCCGGGAATCTCCGGAAAGGCCACCATCAGGATCTCTCCCACGGTGAACCGCGTCTCCGGGGGGACCTGGAGGGATGCTCCGCCCACCGACATGTCGTTTGACAGCGCGTCGACCACGCCCGCTTTCTGGCTCCCCAACAGCATCTGCACCCTGGCCTCGATGCGCACCGAGGCGCGCCTCTGCTTGTGCTCCAGCGCCACGGCGGCCGCCACGCCCAGAATCACGATGTTGAAGACAACCCAGAAGAGGTTCATCGCGATCGCCCCGCTGTGCTGCGGGTCGACCCGCACCATGCGGTAGACGCCCACCACCAGTCCGACAAAGTTCAGGAACAGGATCCACTTCGTGGGCGCCGCGATCTTGCTGTCGTAGTACGTCTTCTCCAGCGTGCTGCCTTTGCCGGTCACGTTGAACTTGCCCAGTTTCGGATTGATCAGCGCCAGCAGCGTCGGCATCAGGATGTAAGGCGCCAGCACCGCTTCGTAGATCTCGTTCCAGAAGGAGTGCCGGTGTCTTCCCTGGATTCGCGAATTGGTCAGACTGGAGAGAATCAGGTGGGGAAAGGCATAGGCAAGAATGGCGGCCCAATACCCCGGAATGATGGTCCTGCCCAGCAGCAGGTAGGCCAGCGGCGCGCCCAGAAACACCAGCCGCGGCACCGCATAAAGAAAGTGCGCCATGGCGTTGAAGTAGCAGAGCCGCTGCGGCAGCTTCAGACCCCTGCCCAGCAGCGGATTGTCCGTGCGCAGGATCTGGATCATGCCCCGCGCCCAGCGGACGCGCTGGCCCACGTGCGCCGCCAGCGTCTCCGTGGCCAGTCCCGCCGCCTGCGGAATGTTGATGTAGGCGGTGTTATACCCGCACCTCTGGATTCGCAGCGAGGTATGCGCATCCTCAGTCACGGTCTCCACGGCGATGCCGCCCACCTCGTCCAGCGCCGAGCGGCGCAGCAGAGCGCACGAGCCGCAGAAGAACGTCGCATTCCACAGATCGTTGCCGTCCTGCACAATGCCGTAGAAGAGCTCCGCCTCGTTCGGAATCGTCTTGTACTGCTGCAGATTCCGCTCGAACGGATCGGGCGAATAAAAATGATGCGGCGTCTGCAACATGCCCAGCCGCCCGTCGGCCAGCATCCAGCCCAGCGTCATCTGCAGAAAGCTGCGCGTCGGCACATGATCGCAATCGAAGATGGCCACAAACTCCGAGCCCATCTGCGTCAACGCGTGGTTGATGTTGCCGGCCTTCGCGTGACTGTGCTCCTTGCGGATCACGTAGCCAATGCCCGCCTCGGCGCAGAACTCCCTGAACTCCTCCCGCGATCCGTCGTCCAGGATGTAGACGTGCAGCCTGTCCGGCGGGTAGTCGATGTTGATGGCGGCCAGCGCCGTGTAACGGACCAGGTCCAGCGGCTCGTTATACGTGGGAATCAGCACGTCCACGTGCGGCCACTTCGACTCGTCTCTCGGCATGGAGATGGGTCCGCGCCCCAGCGGACGCGCCGTCTGCATGTACCCCAGCACCATGATGACAACGGTGTACGCCTCGGCCGAGACCAGAATGAACATCAACGCCGAATCGATCGAAACCAGCTTGTTCGACTCGTCGGTGAAGAACTCAACCAGCGTGCGGATGCGCCACCACCCGTAGCGCAGCGTCGCCGCAATCGAGAGCAGCATCAGCGCCACCGTCACCACGCGGGAAGCGGAGGCCTTGTTGCCGATATTCCCCAGCAGGATGATCGCGCACCCGAGAATCGTCTGGTCTTTCCAGCCGAGGTTGATGCTGATCAGTTCGAAAAACAGATAGGCGCCCGCGCACAGCACCAGCGTCCGGAGCAGCCGCGTGACCACGTCGGGTCTTTCAGGATAGGCACTCATGCAAC
This sequence comes from Occallatibacter sp., assembly GCA_049690595.1. Classification (GTDB taxonomy): domain Bacteria; phylum Acidobacteriota; class Terriglobia; order Terriglobales; family Acidobacteriaceae; genus Telmatobacter. The sequence continues at coordinate 2,203 of JBAVMZ010000167.1, forward strand.
CCACTTCAGCTGTCTGTCTCTGTTCGCGGCATTGCTGACGGCACGGCCGGGAATGCACCCTCCCCCCGCTGTGCGCAGCACACTATTCCCTGGCGCGACGGCACTATCTGCTGGTTCAGCAGCCGTCTGGGGCCCCATCCATCCTGAAGGCCAACTCTACTACGCTCGAAACCAACAATCAAGACAACGCTGCGCCTGCCCTCCCCGTCCGGACCTGGCACGCGGCTCCCCTGCACTGCCCCACTCGCCGCAAGGCGCTGGAAAAGCGCCCCGCCGCCGCGTAAATTGAAAGCCGGGGGCTTCTTCCCATGAACCTCGCATTCCTCGGCCTGGGCAAGATGGGCCAGCCCATGGCCCAGCGCCTGCTCGACCAGGGCCACGCGCTCACCGTGTGGAACCGCACCCCTGCGCGCGCCGAAGCGCTCGCCGCCCAGGGC
>JBAVMZ010000168.1:0-7795 GCA_049690595.1 Occallatibacter sp.
CGTGCCCTTGCTGGCATGGTGCAAGGTGGCATTTTCTTGAGGAAAATGCCACTTGAGTCCATCGCTTCCGGGGTACAGCTATTCTGGAACCGGTATAGCGATGGGCGGGAGACCACAAACCCCAATCGCCAGCGGCGGATGGCGCACTCTTGACAGCGGGTGACCCGGGCCCCGCTTCTGGGACCCGGGGGAGCACGGACTTCGCCTCGGGAATTCGCGCTCCGCCTCCGGTCGTTGCAATTCAGGCGAACCACAATTGCGTTGAGGAGTTCCCGCCATGCCGGCAAACGTCTTGGCGCAAACGCGGATCGATCCCCCGGTGGGAGGGCAAACAGTGGCCAAACAAGGAAAAGCCCTGGACGCGGTGGCGTGTCCAGGGCTTTCCCGTTTGCAGGCGAAGAGGGTTAGTTGCAGGTCAGCGCCTGAGCGGCGGTCCAGAGGTTGTAGAAGTTGGCCGACTGGAAGATGGTGCCGTTCATGGCCAGCGGCTGGGCGGGGTTGGTCCAGACGAAGCTGTTGACGCCGTTGTCGTAGTTGTTGCCGTTGAGGAAGTTGTTGTTTGGGTTGATGTTGGGGTTGTTGTTGGGGTTGAAGCCGATGACCCACGGGCCGCCGCTGCAGCCGCCGGTCTGGGGGTCGCCCACCTCAACAACGTCGTTACTTCCCAGTGGATTCACGGTGCCGGTGGCGCCGTTGTTTTGGTAAAGGTAGTTGCCTTCAAAGGGCGCGCCCTGCGGGTAGCCGAAGGTATTCCACTGTGACTGCGCGTTGCTGCCGCCGTAGACCCAGCCGAGGGCGCCGGTGTAGGAGCCGATCGTGCGGCCCTTGTTGCCTTTGCAGCCGGTGCCGGTGCCGTCGTGCATGAGGAACATGCCGATGTCATAGCCGCCGGTTAACGACATGACGGTGCTGCTGCCGCTGGTCCAGGTGATCGCGATCTCGGGATACCAGGCGCCGTGCTGGCCGGCCACCGCTCCGCCTGCCGTCAGACCGCCGACCGAGCTGCTGCCGCCGTTGTTCCACTCGGGGAAGAAGACCCAGTTGCTGTACCACTTCCTTGAGGAGTAGTCGAACATGCAGTGCCGCGCGGTGACGACGGTGTAGGCGTTGCCCACAACCGCGGCGGAGCAGACGTATTCGCCTGGCGCCTCGCCGGGCACGCCTGCCGGAATCGCGAAGAAAAGCTTGCCCATGGCCGAGTAGGGGAACTGGTTGTTGATGCCGGTGCGGAAGTTGTTGAACGGCATCTCGTAGCTGAACGCGTCCGGGGAGGGGGTGGCATCCGCTTCGGCGTCCGAGCCGGTGTTCAGCGGGAAGCGCTCGCTAGAGGCCTCGGGGGCGGCGTCCTGGCGGATGGTGGGCAGGAGCGGAGGACTCTTGTGGAGCGGCTCGGCCACCGCGGGAGCGCTGTTGGCCGAGACGGTGGAGGGGTCGACCCTGGGAAGGGGCATGGGCTTGGCCGCGGCCAGGCGCTCGGGCGTCCAGAACTCCTGGAGGGCCTTGATTCTGGCCGCATCGGTCACAATGGGGGAGGTCGAGGGCTTGGGTTCAGGAGACTTGGCGTTCTGGGCGACTGCAGAGATGCTGCAGAGACAGGCAATGGCAAGCGCAATCCGGGTGGAATGGTACATGGGGAACTCCTTGGTGTCGAAATCGCAGCGCCTGGACATCGGCTTGCGGGATTGCCTTCGGCCGCGCAGGGGAACGGGGGAAGCAGGCGGGACCGAAATCTACCGATGTGAGGACTGTCACATCATACCCTCGCCCGGGTAGCGTGCGTAGATTTATTTTCAGGAAATTCGGCCCTTGACAGATTTGCGCCGTTTCCTCGGCTGAGAAACGTACACCACTGTTCAAGAAGGTCCTCAGCCTGTTCCTGGAACGCATGGCCCAAGGGCCTGCGCGAGAATGTGCCCCTGGACGACCTCCTTTTCTCTGGCGCGGAATGACCACGGACGGCAAAGGCACGGGCGCACTCAAAGAGCCGCTGAACGAGCAGGAATGGCCGGGCTCCGTTGCACTCGAAGAGGCTCGCGGGAGTGCTTACCTTCGTGCGCACCTGGCGTCTATGCCAGTACGGACGTTGATCGCCCCCGCGGAGTGGAGATTCGATGGGAACGGACGCAGCGATTTGCCCCAGTACGACGGTTGCGGCGTCAGGAAACTTGGCCTGGCCGGCCGGGCGGAGGATACAATCCTCCCCAGGCATGGCGACCAGCAGGGCAATGGACGGAGCAAAGAGCGCCGAGGAGCGGATGCAGGCGCGCGCGCCGGAGATGGAGCTGATCCGCGAGGCGCAGGGCGGTTCGCGGGCGGCCTTCGACGCCCTGGTGCGGCAGTACGAGCAGCAGGTGCTGCGGCTGGCGCTGCACCTGACAGGAAGCGAGCAGGACGCGGAGGACATCTACCAGGAGGCCTTTCTGAAGGCTTTCCGGTACATTGGCAACTTCCGCTTCGAGTGCTCGTTCTACACCTGGATTTACCGGATTGTGACCAACCTGTGCCTGGACCAGTTGCGCCGGCGCAAGACGCGTCGCGAGGACCACGCGACGATCGTGGACCACTCCGGGGACGAGATCGACGTGCTGGGGTCTGTTTCCGACGACCGGTCGTTTTCGAATCCGGCGCGCGAGCTGGACCGCAAGGTGCTGGGCGAGCAGATTCAAGCGGCGCTGGAGAAGCTGACGCCGCGGGAGCGGATGGTTTTTGAGTTGAAGCATTACCAGGGTCTCCGCCTGCGCACCATCGGAGAGATGCTGAACACCACGGAAGAGACCGCCAAGAACACACTCTTCCGGGCGACAAAAAAACTGAGAACACACTTGGCGGGCGCGCGCTCTTAGGCATTGCCGGGAGCGGGCGTTCTGGTTGGACCCTGTGGTTGGTTGTCGAGGCTGGAAGGACGTAAAGAGATGAACTGCGATCTTGCACACGAGCGCATCGTGGCAGCCGCCTATGGCGAGCTTGCCGACGAACAGGCTCACGAACTGGAGCGTCACATTTCCGCGTGCGCCGAGTGCGCGCGTGAGCGCGAGCAGGTGCTGGCGCTGAAGCTGCTGGCCGAGGCGAACCCGGTGGCAGAGCCGGACCCTAACCTTGTGGCGCGCTCGCGTCTGCGGCTGGAAGAGGTTCTGGACGCGCTGCCGCCCAAGCGGTGGTACGAGCGGCTGAGCGAGCGGATGAGGAACAACGTGGCCAGCCTGCAGGCGGCGCCGGTAGCAGCGGTTCTGCTGCTGGTGGCCGGGGCGGGAGCGGGGGTGCTGGGCGGCTACGAGTTTGCCCAGAGCCGTGCGGCGCGCGCGGCGCAGATGACCGCGGCGGCACAGGCGCGGACCCCGGCCGGACCGGCCGAGATATCGAACGTCTCCAGCATTGTGCGGCAGCCGAACAGCGGAATCGTCGAGGTGCGTTACAACCAGGTGGTTCCGCAGCGAATTCAGGGATCGATGGACGATCCGATGATCCGGCAACTGCTGATGCTGGCCTCAGAGGACCCGGCGTCGGCGGGGGTTCGGGACGACTCGGTGGGGCTGCTTGCTGCCGAGTGCCGGGCCGGGCGCGGGTGCCAGGCGGCAGGGTTCCGGGACGCGCTGATGGTGGCGCTGCGCTACGACCGGAACGCAGGCGTGCGGGCCAAGGCGCTGGAAGGACTGGAACCCTACGTGGCGCAGGATGTGCGGGTTCGCGACGCGGTGCTGGAGGCGCTGATGAACGACAGCGATCCGCGGATCAGGACGGCGGCGATCGGAATTCTGGAGCCGGTGGAGGCCGATACGAGCGTGCGGCAAGTGCTCTCGACGGTGGCCAATTCGGACCAGAGTCCGCAGATCAGGACCGTTTCAAGACAAGTGCTACGGCGCGTGCCGGAGATTCAGTAAGAGCAGCTTACCAACCGGCGACTGCATCGTACGAAGAGAGTGCGGGCCGGAAGAAACGGGAGAAATGGGATGAACACCTTGATGGGGCCTTACGGACGTATCGGGATGGTGGTGCTGCTGGCGGCGGGGGCGTGGATCCTGACGGCGCCGCAGGCCGGAGCACAAGTGCGGGATCTGGTGCAGTTGCTGCATGATCCGGCGCCTTTGCTGCACTCAAGCTCGCAGGGATACCTGGGCGTGGACCTGGCGGACGTGGACCAGGAGAAGGCGCAGCAACTGAAGTTGAAAGAAGTGCGCGGAGCGGTAATCACGCTGATCGATCACGACGCGCCGGCGGGGCAGATCGGGTTGAAGGTGAACGACGTGGTCCTGCAACTGAACGGGCAGGCCGTGGAGGGCGCCGAACAGCTCAGGCGGATGCTGCGGGAGATTCCGGCGGGGCGGAAGGTGAGCCTGGTGGTGAGCCGCGACGGGAATGTGCAGACCCTGAGCGTGGAACTGGCCGACCGGCGGGCGATGGAGCACGACATCTGGAACAAGATCGGGACGGGCGGCGACCTGCTGACGCCGGCGCCGGGGATGGGGATTCTCTCGGGCGGCGGCGACGCGCCGGCGGGGACAGGCTTCCACATGCCGTTCTTTGGCTCCTCGCTGAACGTGGGCGCGCTGGTGGAGCCGCTGACCTCGCAGATGGCCGAGTACCTGGGCGTGCCGAGCGGGTTGATGATCAAACAGGTGGCGCGCAAGAGCGAGGCCGCGACGGCGGGACTGAAGGCCTTCGACGTGATTCTGAAGGTGGGCACGGAGTCGATTGCCACGCTGGCGGACTGGGACCGCGCGCTGCGCGCGAACCAGGGCAAGCCGGTGCAGGTGACGATCCTGCGCGACCGCAAGCAGCAGACGGTGAACCTGCAGGTGGATTCGAAGCACCACGGCGAGGTGATCTACGAGGATCTCTTCCCGCAAGGGGATTGCGCGCTGGTGGCCGAGCTTGCACCGGAGATCTCCGGCGCGCTCGCGAGTGAGGATCAGGCGCTCGAGCTCGCTGAGCAGGCGCGGAAGATGGCCGCGGAGGCCGGTTCGATGCACTTCGAGGTCGACCCAAAGCAGGTGCCCAAGCAGGTGGAGGAGCTGAAGAAACAGGCGGAGGAGCTCAAGAAGACGCTGCCCGAGCAGTTCAAAAAGTTCGACTTCGACCTGAATCCGCAACAGATGCGGGAGATGCTGGAGCAGATGACGCCCGGACAGTTGCCGGGGTTCAGTGAAGAGCAGAGGAAACAGATGGAGCGGGAGATGGAGCAACTGAAGCGGCAGATGGAAGTAGTTCAGGCGCTGGGCTTCGGCGACCACATCTGACGAGCCCTGAAGCGGAAGACAAGGGCGCTGCCGGGATGCCGGCGGCGCCCTTCGCTTTTGCGGCGGGCTCGTCCCGCGCGGCGGCAAGGAGCGGGCCCAGGGCTAAGGCGTTGTGCGTGAAAAAGTGCTTCTGCTGTGTGGCAAGAAGCGTCAGGACACGACTTCAGAGGCCGCGGAAAAACTCGGATGGAATGGGCCATGTGTCAGGGCACGACTTCAGTCGTGCCGAAAGAGCTGCAAAAGAACCGTGGGCTCTAGCCCCTGCGGGATAACCCTTTGCACCATTGCACTCCTGCAGCGGTTTCTAAGACCGGGGCCTTTCGGCGATCTGGTGGCACCTCTCTGAAACACTCCTTTATGGACTCTGCCTGAGAGTGCGAGTGCGCTGTGGCGCTTCATCTTCGGCGAATCCTCTCTTTCCGAAATCTTCCGGCGCGGTTCGCGCTGTGCGGAGAACGCGCGTGCCTGAATAGAGCGCGGAGCGGAGCAGTCCATGGCACGAATGGGCTAGAAGGATAGCACGATTGTCCTTGCGGTGACGATCTTTAGTGGGATTCAAGGAAGGCCAGCGCCAGCCGATGATGAGAAATGTGCCTGCCGGAACGGTCGCGGGCCGAGGTGAGTGTCCCCTATGCATGACCTGATCATCCTGATGGCGTTTCTGGGCATCCTGCTGGCCCCCGCGGTCATGTTCCTGCGGCCCGAAATGCTGGCGGACGCCGAAGGCGACTGAGCTTCCGCGCGGCCCCTTCCCTGCTATCCCTTTTCCCGACATGCTGTTGTGTGTGCGCAGGCGGGCGGTTGCCCGCGTGCGCTGTTGTGTGCTTCCGCGCCCTGGAGCGCCCCGGAAAGGAAGAACGGACGCCGTGTGATTGAATGAAAGAGATGGCGTTGCGGAAACGAGATACGGTGCGCGGGCGGTGGATTGCGGCGACGCGCAAGGTGCGCGAACTGGCGATGGTGGGGCGCGCGCTGGCGCACACAGGCCACCCGGTGCTGGCGCAGATTGTGCCGGCGCGGTTTTGCAATCTGAGTTGCGCCTATTGCAACGAGTACGACAAGGTATCGAAGCCGGTGCCGCTGGACGAGATGCTGCGGCGGATCGACCACCTGGGACGCCTGGGTACGGCGATGGTGGGGATCAGCGGCGGCGAGCCGCTGACGCACCCTGAGCTGGACGAGATCATTCGGCGGATCCGGCGGACCGGGGCGATTGCCGGGATGATCACCAACGGCTACCTGCTGAACGTGGAGCGGATCGAGCGGCTGAACGCTGCAGGTCTCGACCACATGCAGATCTCGATCGACAACGTGGTGCCGGACGAGGTCTCGCTGAAGAGCCTGAAGGTGCTGGACAAAAAGTTGGAGATGCTGGCCGATCATGCCGAGTTCCATGTGAACATCAACTCGGTGGTGGGTGGAGGGTTCAAGGATCCGAACGACGCGCTCGTGATCGGGCGGCGGGCGATCGAGCTGGGGTTTGCCTCGACAATCGGAATCATCCACGACGGCAGCGGCCAACTGAAGCCACTGAACGAAAATGAGGCCCGGGTCTACTATGAGATGAACCACCGCCGGAAGACGAACTACTCGCGCTTCGATCAGTTCCAGGCGGCGATTGCCGAGGGGGTCCCGAACGACTGGCGGTGCCGGGCCGGGTCGCGGTACCTGTATATCTGCGAGGACGGGCTGGTGCACTACTGCAGCCAGCAGCGGGGTGCGCCGGGAGTTCCGCTGAGCGAGTGGACGACGGCGGACGTGAAGCGGGAATTTGTGACGGCGAAGAGCTGCTCGCCGAACTGCACGATCGGATGCGTGCACCGCATCAGCTACATCGACCACTGGCGCACGCCGCAGACGCGGATGGTTTCGCCGAATGTGCAGTCGGAGCTGGTGCAGATCGAGCGGAGTTAGCGGGGCTGGCGGAGTCAGCCGGTTGACACGCGGCACAGGCGATCAGTCGGATAAACGGGAACGGCGCATCCAATGCGGATGCGCCGTTTGTGTTTTTGCCGGACTGTGACTGGGGGTTACTTGGCGGCAGGCTTCCTGGCCAAGGGCTTGACGGCGCTGGCTGTGTCGGCGAGGGCTTGGTCGATGAGCTGGAAGAGCTTGGAGCGGTCGACGACCTCGACGAAGGGCGCGCCCTTCGAGTTGGCGGTGACGACCCAGATGGTCGGTGTGTGCTCGATGCCGATGCGCTGGCCGAGGGCATAGTCGGCCTTGACCGCGGCGGCGAACTTGCCCTGGGGATCGATGGCGAAGGGCAGGGCGATGCCGTGGCTCTGAGCGAACTTCTGGGTGAACTGTGTCACGAGAGCGGGGTCGTTGCCGAACGAGGGCTGGTTGGCGAAGATCTCGTCGCGGTACTCGTCGCCGAGGCCCTTGCTCTTGGCGTCGAACCAGCGGGCGGTGACCGCTACGTCAAAGCTCCAGGCGTGGAAGGGCAAAGGGAAGTCGTAACGAACCCAGGGGATGTGATACTTGGCGGCGGCTTCCTTCAGCAGGGGGTTGGCGCGGGCGCAGTCGGGGCACTCGTAGTCCGCAAACTCGACCAGGGC